>NZ_FNTQ01000002.1 GCF_900105755.1 Streptomyces sp. Ag109_O5-10
GGCCTGTTCTGGGTCTTGGAGGCAATGCGCGGCTGGTTGATCGCACGCTGCTCGAGACCGTTGTACCAACTCCTCGACGTACTGGCGTTCAGCGCCACAGTGACTCGAGCGGGCACCCCGTACACCGAATCCATCAAGCTCAGCCAACGTGTCTCCCAGTTGGGGCAGCCCCTACGGACGTTCGCCGACCATGCCTCCTCGGACTTCGGCAACCGGCAGGCTCTACGCAGCAACCTGGTCGACCACGTCAATCAGGTCGACGCAACCTTCGGCAAAGTGGCGAACCAACTCGTCAGCGACCGGGAGTCGTCAGCCCGGAAACTGGGAGAACTCGCTGCTCTCGGTGCGAACAGCATCGCTGTTGGCCGCTTCGCAGCAATACTGCCGGCAGAGGAACTCGCGGTGGACGCCCCGCTCGAACCGGACCAGCTCGACGGCCGTCGCCTCGCAAAAGCCTGCCTGTGGAGCGTTGCGAGCGTAACTACCTTTTTCCTAGCCTTATCCCTATTGGGTGCACCTTCGGCGCTACTGCTACCTATGGCAATGATCGCCTTCATTGTGCTGGTGTACGGGATACTCGCCTTCCAGTACGGATTGCTGGAAGCCAGTCGACTGACGCGCAGCATCGGAGGGTTCTTCTCCGCAAATCCGCCTATTTAGCTTCGAATCGTTATGGAAGCAACTTATTTAACATCAAGTGTGGGCCACCACCCAGCTGGCCGCCCTTTAGTGGTCACATCGGCTCGGACTGACTGCGGAGCCCATACCGGGACCTGTCGTTACGCTGCTGGGAGTTCTGGAAGGTGCGTTTTATCTGCCGACACTCCTCCGATCGCGAGGCCCAGCATGAGAGCCCCTTCGAGAGCAGATAGTACGGCGCCAATCTGTTCCCGCTCCTCTGGCGATCCACTGTCGAAGTGTTTCATCTTCTGCAGCTTGTTACGTGCAGAGACGAGCACGCGTGCCAATACATCGTGAAGTGGGCTGGGACCTGTACCGTCATCGAACTGAGTGGGTTCACGCGGCAATACCGGTTCGCCACCGTAGATGAAGCACAACGATTCGGCACGCTTAGTTGGCTTCCGTACTCCATCTTGGATGTGCGTGGTTTCCGGTTCGTCAGGAAAGTTGGTATCGACCCAGGCAAGAACGACACTGGGGGGAAATGCTTCGCGCATAATCCTATCAATCAGTTCGATGAGAGAATTAGCGGCTTGCGAGACACCGTCCTCGGAGTAGGTGAGCGCATCACGCGCCCCACGGATTTTCCGCACGAGCGATGAATTTGCTCGCTCAACTCTACGCATCGATGATTCGGTTACGAGTTTGCGGAACTTAGCCACAAGGTCATCCGACTCTTCCTTCTTCCATTCCTCTAGATCCGCCCCGCCTCCCGTGGCCCTAGCCATAGGAAGAGAGGAGAGCACCTTCTCTCCCAGAAATGCATCGAGACCGAGGACCATATCCACAGCATTAAATGCAAGGAACTGGGCTCGACTTGCAGGCTTGATCTGATTTTTGGAAACAAGAGAGAGTGCATCGCCCCACGCGATAGCGAACGGCATGAGTGCGCGCACTCCGCGCCGAACGGCCAACGCCAGGACGGCGGCATCCTCCTGGAAGGCTTGGATCAAAAGTCGATACCGGGCGGCACCCAAAAGCTTCTCAGCGAACTTACGATACGAGTCACCATTGAAATTCTCAAGCCATGTCTTCACTTCCTCGACGCCGCCGAATTCTTCGACGACGGAAGATATTATGCGCTCAAGGCGCTCTCCATCGTCGACGAAGCAGCTTTCGATCTTTTCTTGCCATGGTCGGGAGTCGCCGGGATCCGTGAGTGCCTTGGCAACCGTCACCACGGCTTCCGCTACCAAGATCGCCGACTCTCTGATCCGCAGGGCTGCCAACAGAGCGGGATCGAGGCTCCGCACGTACGTAGCGAGACTCGACGTGTGGGTAGGAAAGGGGGACGGCTCTTGCATGATCACTTAGCCTCGCTTCGCACTGTCGCACGCTCAGTGCAAAAGTATCGGGGCAAGTAATGTTGCTGGTACTGGGTTTCGAAGTCTCACCAGGTCCCGACGGCGCCAGCCCAATTGACTGAGCAGTGTGTGATGACCATCGGGGCAGAGCCGTGGACGGCTCTCAGAGGACAGCTCCGGGTGAGTGGGCGCGGCGGGTCAGACCTCGATGGAGGCGACGACGACCACGGTGCGCAGGGCGGTAACGAAGTACAGGACGCGGACGGCTTCGACGTCGTCGGTGTACTGGCGCAGTTGGGGGCCGGTTGTGTCGCCTGGGATCGACGCGCCGATGTCGGGAGCGACGGAGATGACGCATGTTGGCCCGTCCGAGGTCAGGCCGGGCCAACGTCACGTCGGGGGTGGGCGAGTCGGACTTGTTCAGCGGCGGCAGCGACGTGCCAGGAGCGACCGCCAGGTGAAGCGCAGGCGCCGGACGCCGGGAGAGGGTGCCTTCTGGGGCAGGTCGAGGTGGACAAGCGGACGCGGCGGCTCAGCGGCAGCAGTGGGCGCTGGCGTCGGCGCTGTGGTGGCGTCGGCGGGTTCGCTGGTGGCGGTAGTCGTTGCCGGGAGGGCGAGCTGGGTGGGGGTGGTCTGTGTGCGCTGCTGGGCGTGTTCACGGGCGCGGCGGCGTCGGTGACGTTCGCGGCCGTGTTCGGCGCGTTCCAGGGCGGACATGGTGGCGTGGGCGCAGGCGGGGCGGAAGTCGTTCCGTTTGCCCAGGGCGAGCAGCGGCTGGGGGACCAGGCCCCACCATGTGGCGCCGTCGGCGGGTTGCGGGTGGGAGATGGTCCAGTCCCGTTTCCAGGAGGCCATGTCTCCGCTCCAGTCCTCTCCGGCCTGGTGGGTGTAGGTGCGCTGGTGGCCGCCGTAGGGGAGGAGCAGGGTGTCGTCGGCGAGCCAGCACACGGTGGCGCCGGCGGCGGCGAGCTGCCGCTGGGCGGGGGAGGGGCGCACTTTGGTATGCGCGATCGTTTTGCCGTAGGGCTGGACGTTGACGGTTCCGGCCACGTCGCAGTGCAGGGGGTCGTCGCGGTCGAATACCCACCAGTGAGCGGTCAAGGTCGGGTACTGGGTGCGGGTCTGGGTGAGGCGACGAGTGACGGCGGCCGGTGTGAGGAGGCGGCGCGGTCGCTCCAGGACGACGACGTGCTCGCCGCGGCGCACGATCAGGGCGGGCGGTATGTCCCAGCGCTGTCCGGCGAGTTCGACGTCGATGCGCAGGCTCAGACTCCCGTCGGGAAAGACGTGAAGGAGCTGTTCGTACAGGGCGAGCATGGTGGTGAGGTCGGCCTGGATGTCGGCCTGGTGCTGGGCGGGGGCCGGGCAGTGGTCGGCGCCGGAGGAGACGGTGTCGTGGCGGAAGCGAGGCGTGAAGCGGGAGTCGGGGCTGGAGGGCCACTGCAGGATCAGCCGGTGGCCGCAGGCCAAGCACCGGTAGCGACCGTCGGCGCGGCCGTGAGGCAGCCGGGCGGAGGCGGCGGCATCGCGGCGCAGGTCGATGATCCGTCCGTGGTCGGCGACGTCGACGGCGAACTGGCCCATCCGCGGCAACTTGCTGCGTGCACTGCGGCGCGCGACACCGGTGGACAGAGCAAGTGGGCGGGGAGGGGCACCAGGAGTGGTACCAGGGCGGGGCGAGCGGGTGGGGGTGGTGCCGGTGGCGGAGAGGGCCATGCGGTGGGACTCCAGGTTCGGGAAGGGACGGGGCGTTAAGAGGAGCCTTGCCCGGATGGAGTTGTCCGTCAGTTGTTCGGTCGCGTTTTCGCAGGTGGCGGCCGGACATGGCCGGACTGGTTCGGACAGGCATCTGTGACCGGACAACGTTCCGGCGCGCTCTGTCGCCAGTTTCTGACTGTCCGTACGCTGATCGTCGGGGTACGGCGAGGGGACAGCCGGATGGCGGGGAGGGGTCATGGCGGAGAAGAGCCCGGGCGGTCGGGGATATGGCGGGTTCCACAAGGACGCGACGCCCGAGAGCATCGAGCTGGCGAAGTTCCTGCGCGGCCTGGTGACGCGGGCGAGTAAGACGCAGCGGGATCTGGAGGAACCCACCGGCTACGGAAAAAGCACCATCTCCTCATTCCTGAGCGGCGAGACCGTGCCTTCTCAGGCCTTCGTCGAGAAACTGGTCACTCACGTCACCCATCCCCGTCAGCGACCGGCGTGCATGGGGGAAGCGTTACGTCTGTTCGTCGCTGCTCAGCGCCCGAAGCCAGCCCCGGTGCTTCCCGTGCCGCGGACGGCGGTGCAGGACGATCCGTCGGCGGCGTTGGCCAGCGTCGCGGCAACTGCCCAGGACCAGGCCGCGAAGGCCCACGAACAACTCTCACAAGCCCACGAACGCAACCGGGAGCTGATAGAGGAGCGGGGCCGTACCCAGCAGCTGGTACTGAGCCTCAGCCGGTTCACCGCCGAGCTGCAGCAGCAGGTCACGACTCTGCAGGACCAGTTCGACGAGGAAAATGAAGAGAACGGGGCACGTCTTCGCCAGCTCACCGACCAGTTAAAGGCGGCGCAAAGAGAGCTGCGGCGGGCGCGGGCCGGCCGAGACGAGACCGAGGTTCTCCTGGCTCGGCTGCGTAAGCGCAGTGACGAGCTGGAGGAGGAACTCGCTCAGTCCCGCCGAACCGTCACCTCCTTCGAAGAGTCCGGGCTGCCGCCGATGCCGGAGGAGCTCCAGGAGGCTTTCTTCCGTGCCGACTTCGATGCGGCCCTTCGCGCCGCTGAAGGGTTCCTCAATGACGGCCAGCGGCGACGGGACGCGGTCAGCGATGAGTGGAGTGTGATCCGCCCTCGCCGGTCAGCGATGCGGACCGTCGATCGTCTACAGACCGGCTGTCATCTGCTGGCACGCGCATTCGGGTGCCTGGCGATGATGTCCGCAGCGGCGCTCCTCGTGGCGGCCGCCAGATCCGGCGCGGGCGGCTGGACGTTCCTGCTCAGCATGCTGATGCTGGTCGGCGTCGGCGTCGTCAGTGATCCCTGGGGTCCGGTGGCGCAGCTGTGGCCGGCCATCCGCGCCGGATTGCGCCGGGAGCCATTGTCTCGGCCCATCACCATCAGCGCGCGGGCCATGGCCGTGCGGGCAGGACGGTGCCTGATCGCCGGGCTGGCCGCGACCGGCGCCGCACTGAGCGTGGAATGCTCGGTGCAGTGGAGCGCCTGGTGGCTGGTGCCGCTGCTGCCGGCGACCGCCGCGTGCGCTGGGTATGCAGTGTTCGGCCACGATCCGCGCGTCGTCCTCCTGGTGCAGGAGGTCGTGGGTGAACTGGGCGCGGACTTCAAGACTCCGCCGCATCCGCACCGCGCACCGGCAGCCGCGATGGGAATGACGTCGCCGATCGTCTTGAGCGACTCCGAATGGCTAGAGGCGCGACGAAAGGACATCGGGGACTCCCTGACGGGTGGCTGGCGTCAGAGCGCCCTGTGGATCAAGCTGCTCGTCCTGTTCTCCGCCTTCCTGGTCGGCATCGCCGTCGTCGGCGTACTGGCCAACACCGTGTCGAGCAGGGCCCACACGTGGCATCCCGCGGGCGGCTGGCACTGGCACAACGTGGCCGCAACGATCGACGACCCAGTCCACGCCTACCTGACCACGCACTCCGCCGGACTGCCGCTCCCCGTCACCACACTGCATCTGCTGTGGATCGCCAGCGGCGCGGCGCTACTCCTGATGAGCTTCCTGTTCGGCGGCTTCGGGGCGCGGACGACCTGGATTCTGTGGGGTGCCGCAACCGTCCTCATGGTCTGGTCGGGCACGCCAGGGGGCGCCCGTCAGGTAGCAGCCGGCCTCGCCGTGATTGCTTGGGGGCTGGCGTCGATCCCTGCAATGCGGGGCCTCAACCTGCGCTCGATCACGTCGCAAAGCGTGATCGTGTCGAAGGACTCCTAGCGCGCGGGCGTGCCGCCCCAGGAATGCCATGTCACAGCTCCGCGATAGACAGCAGGATGAGTCAGACCTCGATGTAGGCGACGACGACCACGGTGCGCAGGGCGGTGACGAAGTACAGGATCCGTACGGCTTCGATGTCGTCGGTGTACTGGCGCAGCTGGGGGCCGGTGGTGTCGCCGGGGATCGGCGCGCCGGCGTCGGGGTCGACGGAGATGACGACCAGGGCGCGGTCCAGGGCGTGGATGTCCGCCTCGCTGGTGATGTTCTCTAGTTGCTTGGCGGCGGAGTCGGAGAAGGCGATCCGGGCGCGGCGGGGCCCGTGGCCCGACGTCATCAGGCGACGGCCGGCCGCTGCGCGGCGAGCCGGGCGAGGTGCGCCTCGCGCAGTTCTTCCCACGGCGTGCAGTCGTCGGGCGAGGGGAGCCCGTTCTCGGCAATGTCCTCCAGGACGGCGGCGAACTGGTCGGCCCGCTCGCGGGTCTGGGCCGCGTAGGCGCGGACGGCGTCGGCGGCTGCGGGCTCCAGCTGCTGCCGGACGGCTCCGTCGGCGGGGGCCGGCTGGTCGGTCATCGGAGCCTCCAGGCGCAGGACTGGCGTGTGCCTTCACGGTATCGCCGTAGAGGGCAGCGGGGGTGACTACCGGAAGTTGTTGTTCGCCGGGCTGCTGCACCAGGAAGAGCTCCGCAGGACAACGGTGTCGGATGGGGGCGCGTTCATCCGGAAAGGATGCTTCCTGTGTGATGTTGGGCACGCGATGGGCGGGAACTGGCTTGCGGGGCTGGACGTACCGTGTACGCGAAGCCACGTTGTTGGGCTTCGGATTCCGTTGTGCCGAGTCTGTGAGCCCAGCGTGACGCGGGTAGCGGGCACGCGATGCCCGGGATTGGGCACCGAGTGCCTGCTGAGGGGCGGAGGCAAACAGGCGGCCCTCATCCTACGCATCCTGCACCGGAACTTGACGGGACAGCAGGTCCTGCGGCGCTCGGGTAAAGTTCGGCCATCCGTCTCTCCAGGGGCTCATGCACGCTCGTGCCTCCCCGGGAGTCCACGAAGGCATGTGGGCCTCCGACGGGGGACCTGCGAAATCCGCAGGCCCTCACGGAAATGGGGTGACGGTCCCGATGGTTGTGCAGGATCTGCCAGAGGGGCACTGCCTGTGCTGCAGCAGGCGAGGTCGGTTCTACCGGATCGCTCGCTGGCTGGGGCCGGTCTACACGGTCTACCGGATCGTGTCGGACCACTGGCCCTGGTAATGCGGAAAGCCCCGACCTGACGGTCGGGGCCCGCGTCTGCAGACGGTGTGCGAGGAAGGCCTCACCCTAGGCTTCGCGGGCTCGTGGGTGGGGCCTTCTTGTTTTCCCGAATGCGGTTACCGTCGCGTAGTGCAAGCGAACACCGACTTTTGTGGTACCCGTCACACTCTCGCGCGGTGACTTCCCCATCGTGCCTCAACTTGTGCTGGATATGCGACAGCTGACTGCATGCTGATCAGAACCCAGACTTTGCGCTACGCCCGTAATACCCCAGCTTGAGGGTGGTTTGGAAGGCTCGATCCCGCTTGCAATGTGGCGCACATCACACACCCCATGGGGTGAGTGTTCGCACTCCCGAGCGAAGTTATATGGGGCGTTTTGCCGGGTGTTCTCCTGGTGGGAAGTCACGGACTAGATCACTCCGCTTGTGAGCGGAGGTACTTTAGACACCGTTTCCTTTGGTGCTGCTGGGTCGTTGGGTGATTTGTGACAGACCTGGTTGAGCGGCTGGTTCCGGATGACTTGTGGGTGCTGTTCCGGCGAGTGGTGCCACCCATGGAGATCAAGCGTCCGCAGGGCGGTGGACGGCGTCGGGCGGGTGACCGCGAAACGCTGGCCGCCATCATCTTCGTAGCCAATTCAGGCTGTACGTGGCGGCAACTGCCGCCGGTCTTCGGCCCTGCATGGCCTACCGTCTACCGTCGCTTTGCCCAATGGAGTCGGGGGCGCGTCTGGGCCCGACTGCATCGCGTCCTCCTCGACGAGCTCGGTGCCCGAGGCGACCTGGACTGGTCGCGGTGCGCGATCGACTCCGTCAGCCTGAGGGCGTCAAAAGGGGGCTACTGACTGGACCGAATCCGACCGACCGTGGCAAGAGCGGATCGAAAATCCACCTGATCACCGACCGCAACGGCCTGCCCCTGTCGCTGGGCATCTCCGCCGCCAACACCCACGACAGCCTTGGACTCAAGCCGCTCGTGTGTGGCATCCCGCCGATTCGCTCCCGGCGCGGACCACGTCGACGACGGCCGGCGAAACTGCATGCCGACAAGGGATACGACTACGACCACCTGCGCAAATGGCTCCGACAGCGGGGCATTCGTCACCGCATCGCCCGCAAAGGGATTGAGTCCTCACACAGGCTCGGTCGACACCGCTGGGTGGTCGAGCGCACGGTGTCCTGGCTGGCCGGATGCCGCCGCCTACACCGTCGCTACGAGCGCAAGGCCGAGCACTTCCTGGCCTTCGTAGGCATCGCCGCTGCCTTGATCAGCCACCGCAGGCTGGCACGCTCGCCGGCCGCCTAGGCGAGGGCTCTGGCCAGACGGCGATAGCCCAGCTCCTGCGCGCCCAGAACCTGACGAAGCCTATCAAGGCCGCCAGCCTCCAACTCTCGCTGAGCGTCGATCTGACAGGCCCGTTCGTAGGACATCAGGCTGCCGCCAGGGTCAATCTCAAGGCCGATCGAACCCGGCCACAGGGCTGCGGTGCTTCGAGCAAGGGAGTGGATCTCTGGCAAACCGTAATGCTCATCAGGTTGCTCAAGCGCCTGCAAGATTCGCCCCATCAGCATGAAGCCGGCCTGGGTGAATGGTGCGGCACGGTCCACCGAGTAGCTGCTCTGAGCAGCATCCAGGCCGGACCGAGCATGTTGCAGTACATCCTGATCGAGCGTCCGACCTGGTGCGCCCCGCAGACCGGCCCGTAGACCTGCATCGGCAAGGTAGTACGGGTCAGCGAGTCCAGCCCGCTCAGCGAGGATGTACAGGGCCCCTCCGATCCGCAGTCCAGTCGAGCATGCCAGCGCCCGCGCCGACGTGCTGTCCAAGTCTCCGTGCATGATCGGACCAACCTCGCAGACATAGTGGATCAGGGCGGCCCCACCGTACTGCCACCATGAACCCGCACCCTGGCGTGACTACGGCCAAAGGAAACGGTGTCTTACTCGCCGGGTCTGACAACGAGTGACTGTCGAGTCTCTCCCGTTCGGCGCGTCGCAGATCAACAGTCGCTCGGTACCCGTCTCAGGCTGCGAATCCGATGTTGGTGACGTACTCGTACTGGCCCCACTGGGACCCGAGGTCGACCACCGCGTCATCGACCCACGCGTTGTCGAGCGCATCGTCATCGTCGGCAGCCCATGCGGCGACGATCCGGTCCCAGTGCCGCACGTTCAGCGTCCGGTACTCCACCACCCGCTGTTGGGGTCGGGTGACCTGTGACTGGTTGAGCGGGTGGAACTCCACGCGGGTGCCGCGGCCGTCGCGGTTGAGGCGGGCCAGCAGGTAGCGGGCGACGTTCTCGCGGCGCACCGCGCGGTAGGCGTGCTCGATCGCGGCAAAGTTCGCGCGGGACGGGGAGCGGGTGCCGGCGAGCCAGGCCCGGATGGTGCGGGGCGTGGCGGTCAGGCCGGCTTCCCGCGCGGCGGCGCGTGCGCGGTCGGATCGGGTGAGGTAGTGCAGGCGGGCGAGCAGGCCGCGGCGGACGGTGATCGGGGTGGCGACGTACCCGGCGAGGGCGTCCAGTTGCCGCGCGACGGCTTCGTGGCCCTTGATGCCGCGCGCGCCAAACTTGCCGAAGTCGAGGTTGCGCTCAGGCATTGGCTTCTCCTGCACCTGCTGGCTCGACGTCGTACCGCTGAAAAGGTCCTTCCATGACGTCGACCTCCAGGATACGTACGCCGTCCCGTCCGGTTCGGTACCGGACGTCGTGAATCAGGTATTCCTCTCCGGATTCTTCACGGCTTTGAAAGTACTCAGCAGCGGCTGCCAGCAACTCGGAAAGGCGGCGGCTGCGTGTGCGGTCGAAAAATCCGACGCTGTGGACAGGGTTGGTGTTCCAGCGTGCAGCAGTCACGCCATTGTTCGCTTCTGGCATGTCAGGCCTCTTCTGGGGTCGCGGTGTCGGTGCTGCCGACGGTGTAGACGTCCTTGACTTTCGCTTCGGTCACGCCGCGCCCTTCGGGGAAGACAGCTTGCCAGTCGCCGGCGACGTGGAGTTCGTCGGTGCCCATGGCGCGGACGACCATGAGGCCTTCGTCGTAGGCGCGGTGGGCCTTCCACCACAGGTTCGCGAACGCCTGCGAGCGGATCAGGTGCATCCAGTCGGCCCTGTACAGCTCACGGTTGTAGTTCGACTCCCCCATGGTGGAGACGAACTTGGAGTACATGGCCTTGACGTACTCCAGCGTCACGTCGTCGCCGTCGGCGATCGCCTGGTCCCGGGCGTCTTTCAGGGTGATCCGGAACTTCTCCAGCAGGCCCTCGGTGGCACCCGAGGTCCAGGATTCGTGGATCACGGGCGGGTCGCACAGGCCGTACTTCGGCCCGGAGATCCGCAGTAGCAGGCGCAGGGTGGGCTCGGTCACCCACAGCGGGCCCGGCTCGTCGCGCTGGCCGATCGGGTTGGGCAGGACCGCGTCGTGGTCCCAGTCGGGCGGGGTGATCAGGTGGACACCGGCGCGGCGCCGGTCGTGCTGCCCACCCTCGGAGTGCTCCAGCTGTCCGAGCGGCAGGTGCGTCTTGAGCGCGCTCAGGTAGGCCCCGTTGATGTCCAGCGCGGTCACCTCGTGGACGCCGGCCGGGAGTTCGGGGCGGGTCCACTTGGGGCGGGCCTCCCACACCTGGTCGGCGCCCCGCGCGGTCTGCTTGCGCAGCACGTCCGGGAGCCACGGGTGGGCGACGATGTCGTAGCGGCCGCCGAGGCGGGCCTGGTCCAGCAGGGCCATCGCGTCCGGGATCGCCCGCTTCACCAAGGCCGCCGTGGCGGCCGCGACGTCCCCGCCGTGCTCGCCGAGCGCGGCCGCGACCGCCGAGGCAATCCGCCCGGCGAGCGGGTCGGGGGCGTCGGCGGGCTTCACCCGGCGCCCGGCCGCCACGACCTTCACCCCGCGCGAGCCCTGCCCCGCTCCGCCGGTACGGCTCTGCCCACGCTGCACGAGGGCGGGGGCCGGTTCGGGTGCCGGGGCCGGCTGCACGGTCGCGGTGGTGCATTCGGCGGGGTCCAGGTGCTGGGGGAACCCGGCGACCTGGTGGCGGGCCGGCTGCCCGCAAAGCACGCACGGCTCGGGCGCGGCCAGTTCGTCCTGGTCGTCGTCGCCGTCGTCGCGGCGGTCGTCGTCGGCGGAGGGCGCCGCGGGCTCTCCCACTTCGGCGCCGGAGTCGTCGGCGGCCGCCGCGGGCGTCGTACGGCTGGCGAGCGTTGCCTGTGCCTGCTCGAGGAAGTACGCGTACTGCTCGCGGGTCTCGCCGCTCGGGTCACGGCCGGCTTCCCAGCCGCCGAGCGTCGACGCGCTCACGCCGACCGCGCGCGCCACCTGAGCCTTCGAGAGCCCCAGGTCCTCGCGCAGCCGGCGCCGCACCTCTGGGGCTGGTAGCGGGAGCTCGTCCCGAACTCCGGCAAGCAGGGCGTCGATGGCGGCACGGCCAGTGGTGTTCGTGTCCCGGTCCATCGGGACTTCCTTCCTTGATCGTCTGTGTGCCTCTGTGGGGGCCGATCTCCACCCCGCAGCGGGTGATTGTCTGTGAGGGGGGAGTTCGGCGCTACACGAGGCGCTGAGCGGCTTCTGGGGGGTGCTCAGCGGCGGATCACGAGTCCAGGGCGGCCATGTCGCGGATCCGGCCGTAGTGGAGTTGGTGGGCCACGGTGACCGTGCAGAGCGACCCGTTGCGGTTCTTGCCGATGATCAGGTCGACCTCGCCCGCGCGGGCGCTGTACGGGTCGTAGGCGTCCTCGCGGTGCAGCAGGATGATTGCGCTGGCGTCCTGCTCGATCTGGCCGGAGTCGCGCAGATCCGAGACCTGTGGGCGTTTCCCGTCACGGCTCTCTGCACCACGGTTGAGCTGCGCGCAGCAGATGATCACCGCGCCGGTCTCCTCGGCCACGATCTTCAGTTCGCGGCTGATCTCGCTCACGCGCTCGTAGGGGGACTGGCGGCTGCTGCGCTGGTCGGTCTCCATGAGCTGGAGGTAGTCCACGATCACCAGGGGCGGCCGGCCGGTCTCGCGGGTGATCGTCTGGACACGGTGGCGTACGCGGCTGGGGGAGACGCGGGAGCTGTAGTCCATCCACACCGGCAGGGTCTGGAGGTCGGGCACGTGGCGGGCAAGGCGCGTCCAGTCGTCGTCCTCGATGGCCGGGCCGCCCTTGAGCAGCCGCCTGAGGCTGACCCTCGAACGAGCCGCCAAGATCCGGTTGTTGACTTCCTTGCGGCCCATCTCCATGGAGTGCACGAGGGTCGGCCGGCCGCTGCTGGCGTTGGCGATGGCCACGCCGAGGGTGAGCGCGGACTTGCCCATGCCGGGCCGTCCCGCGACCACGACCACGTTGCCGGCGAGCATCATTAGGACTTCGTCCAGGTCGACCAGGCCGGTGACGGCGGCGGCCTCTTCGGTGGTCTCCAGGCTTTCCAAGTGGGCGTGGAGGTCGTCCCCGAGGCGGCCGAAGTGCCGGTCGGCCTCGCCGCCCGCCGCGAGGAAGTCCAGCTCGGTCTGGACGGCGCGGACGGTGTCGGTCACGGCGTCCGGCGCGGTCTGACGAGCCATCTGAAGGCCTCGCCCGAGCGAGGCCTGAAGGGCGCGGACCTTGGCATAGCCATGAACGAGAGCGGCGTAGTGCTCCACCTCGGCCGAGGAGCACGCGACCCGGACCATCTCGGACAGGGCCACCCGGCCGCCGACCCGCTCCAACTCGCCCATCGCGGTCAATTCAGCCACGACCATAGGCAGACCGGTCGGCTCGCTCCTGCCGTGCAGGCTGCGGATGGCGGACCACACGGTCTCGTGCGCGGGCCGGTACCAGTCGCCGTCCTTGATGATCCGGGCTGCGTCCGCGACGGGGTCATAGGCGGGCGTGGCCAGCATGCAGGCGCCCAGGATCGAGGCCTCGCCGTCCTTGTCCGCGGCCGGCGGCTGCTCCAGCATCGCCTCGGTGTCGGTCGTCATCGCTGCGCCTCCCCGGCCGCGGCCGCCGTCACGCCCGGGTGGGTGCAGCGGCGCATCGGCGCATCGTCGTTGTCATCGAGGAGCCAGCCGCTCGGGTCGCACGCTGTGCATGCCGCGACCAGCGCGAGACGCACGGCGGCCGCGTCCGGGCCGCCTTCCGAGCCCGCGGCCGCCACACGGGGCTTGACCTTCGCGTACAGGCGCAGGTCGTCCACCCACCCGGGCAGGCACTTCGCCCAGGACGCCGCGCCTTGGGTGTTCTTCAGCACGTCGGCCTCCAGCAGGGCCCGACCGGCGTCGTCCAGGTCGGCCAGTAGCGGCCAGCCCTGGTCCCGCATCGCGCGCAGCAGCCGCGGCGCGCACCTTCTGGCCGTGGCTGCGCCCGCCTGCCAGCGCTGCATGCTGGCCAGGAAGGCGGCAGCGTTGCGCAGCTGCTCGTCGGTGAACTCCGGCGTGCGCTCCGCCCGGCCCTGCTGCTCCCGTTGTGACGGGAGTGACCGTGCCGGGCCAGTGAGGGGGTTGGGGGAGGAGGATTCCTCCTCCTCCGGGGGGTGTGGGGGGGGCGAGGCGGAGTGCGGGTTTTCCGTATTCCGCCTCTGACCAGGCGAAACGCGGGTTTCCAGATCGCGGGTTTTCCGCGATTCGGGTCCGGACTGCGGGTTTTCCGCATTCCGGCTCTGACCAGGCGAAACGCGGGTTTCCTGCGATTCGGTGGTGTGGGGATCGCGGGAAACCCGCGTTTCGGGGCTGACCTGCTGCGATGCCGCGATGCCAAGGTCGACGTACTGGGTGTTGTTGGCGGGGTTCCGGTACACCCGGGTGACCCAGGTCGGGCGCCCGGTGGACGGGTCGAAGACACTGACGCGGGCGAGGTGGCCGGCGGTCGTCAGCCGCTTCGCGATGGCGTTGTAGCGGTCTTTGCCCATCTTCCAGCCCTGAGCTTGGAGGTCCGCCCGGATCGCTTCCATGGTCGACGGCAGGCGAGGATCGCGCAGCAGCAACTCGGCGAGGACGCCGAGGTCTTCAGGCTGGAGACCGGGCGTACGCACCAGTTCGCGCCGCAGGATGACCTCTTCCGGGGCCTCCCAGCCACGCTCCAGGTAGCTGGAGCCGAAGTCGTCGCTCACCGCGCCACCTCCACCAGCTGGTGGACGACGGCAGCCGGGACGGGCGTGCGCTCCCGTGCAGCCGGTGGGCGCGAGACGGTCCGCGCGGCTGGCGGACGGTAGAACAGGCGACGCAACTGTGTCATCTCCCCAGGTAGGGGAGCCGTGACCAGAGAATGTGATCTAGTGCCTGGCCCGGAGTAGTGGCGTTGCGCTATTTGTTGCGCATACTCTGGGTAGAGGTGACCACGCGGGCCAACGGCCCACGGGCATCACCCGGCAGACGAGGTCACCTCGCTGCTCACGACTCGAAGCTTTTGCAAGGGCGAGCGAGTCGGACTTGGAAGCGGCTCCTGTTGTGGCGACAGGGGCCGCTTCGCATTTAAGGAGATCGGGAGAGCATCAGCTTGCTCAACCTGCCTCTCGCTGAGTCGGTTCCGGGTCGGACATCACGTCTGGGTGCTTATCGGCCCAACCCTGCAGGAGCCGGACGTAAGCTTCCAAATGGCGCCGTCGCGGCTTGGCGATTCCGGTCTCCCAGCGGTGGAAGGCGACCCTGGTGACACCGAAGACCTCGGCGACTTCTTCCTGCGTGAGCCCGTCGGCCTTGCGGAGACGCGCCCGAACATCCGGCGGCGGCATGGTGTCCGGCCGCGCGAGTAGAGCGTCGACTGCATCAAGTAGGTCAGACACTGTTCCCCCTCTCCTCACGTGATCCAGAACTATACATAACTCTGCACTCCGAGCTGTGGAGTTGCCGGCGTGTCAGGCGAAGATCTTGCCAAGCTAGGGTCACCAGCATGCGTCTCGCCCTCTTCGACCTGGACGGAACCCTCGTCGACCGCCGATCGGCCTTCCCGGACGCCATCGCCCAGCTCAGCCACGATCACGGCTACGGCCCCGAGATCGAGCGCTGGCTGGTCACCGAACTGAAAGACCGAGCGAACCGCAGCGACTTTGAGCGCCTGCAGGCCACCTTCCAGCTCAACGAGTCGGCCGACCATCTGTGGCGCGTGTACGTGGACCGCATGGCGGCCGCCGTGCACTGCCGCCCGGCCGTCCTTGACAGCCTGGCACGACTCCGGGCCGCCGGGTGGAACATAGGCGTTGCGACCAACGGCTCCAGCGACATCCAGCGCGCCAAAATCCAGGCAACCGGCCTTGCGGACCTGATCGACGGGGTCGCCGCGTCCGGAGACATAGACGTCCGCAAGCCGGACCCTCGGCTCTTCGAGCTCGCCGCCGCACGGTGCGGCACCCAGCTCACCCCCGGCGACTGGATGACCGGAGACAACCCCGAAACCGACATCGCCGGAGGCTACAAAGCAGGGCTCCGCACCATCTGGGTCGACGGCCGCCCCTGGCCCGCCAGTCTTGCCACACCCCACCACACCGTCGGTGACGTCACCGAGGCCATCGACTACCTCCTCACCCACTCCGCGGAGTAGCCCCATGCCCCACCAGCCGATTGTCGGCATCCTGCACCCCGGCAGCATGGGCGCCGCCGTCGCCGCCTGCGCCGCGACGAACGCGAACACGGTCCTGTGGTGCGAGGCCGGACGCAGCCCCGCGACCATCGCGCGCGCCGAGCGGTTCGCCCTGACCGGGATGGCCACGCTGACGGAGCTGCTGGACCGCAGCGACATCGTCCTCAGCCTCTGCCCGCCGGCCGCTGCCGAGGAGCTGGCCCACGAGGTCGCCGAGCACGGCTTCACCGGCGTGTACGTGGAGGCGAACGCCATCAACCCCGAGCGAACTGTGCGGATCGCCGAGTTGCTCGGGTCCACGGCGATCGTCGTCGATGGAGGCGTCATCGGTTCCCCGCCGGTGGGCGGCAAGAGCCCGACCCTGTTCCTGTCCGGCCCTACTGCCGCGGTCACCGAGGTCGACGCGCTGTTCGCCGGCACTGACGTGCAGACGGGGATCTTGGGCACGGAGGTCGGGAAGGCGTCCGCGCTGAAACTGTCGTACGCCAGCTTCCAGAAGACCTCCCGCGTGCTCGTGGCGCTCTCGGTCGGCCTCGCCCACCAGCACGGCGTCGACCAGGAGCTCCTCCAGGTCGCCGCCCGGCGCAGCGACTCGTACCTCGCCGAGCCCGAATACATCGCCAAGACCGCGGCCCGCGCCTGGCGGTGGGGCCCGGAAATGGAAGAGGTCGCCGACGCGCTCGCCGCGGCCGGCCTCCCCCCGGAGATGCTGCGCGCGGCCGCGTCCACGCTGGCACGCTGGAACGACGCCAAGGACGACGCCGAGCTCACGCTCACCGACGCCCTCGACAGGCTCGCCCAGCCGTAGCCCACGCTCATACCGACGCCGCTCCCACCCGCTGCACCAGCAGCTGTTCAATGAGCCGCGCCGACTCCTGCGGGGAGACCGACGAGGTGTCCACGGTCAGGTCCCAGACCATGTCCCGGTGCGCGTCCAGGTCCTCCTGCGTCGCCTCCCACGCCGCCAGCCGCGCGGCGGTATCGCGGTCACCCCGCGCTTCGGACCGGTGCGCGGTCACCTCCCTCGGGCACCACAGCAGCACCGTCGACCAGAGCGCCGGGTAGCCGCCGACCACGGCTCGGATGCCGTCGATCTGCCCGAGGTGCAGCACCGGCACCCCGGCCGCGAACGCCGCCGCGAGCCCGGGCCGGTCGACCGCGTAGGTGTTGCCGTACCGCCGGTTCGCATAGACGACGTCGCCCGCGGCCTCCAGCGCGAGCAGCTGCTCGGCGGTGCCCATCCGGTAGCCGTCGCGCTTGCCCGATCCGACCTTCAGGCGCTTGAACTGCCGGTAAGAAGAGGCGAGGTGGGCCAGAGCTCGGGTGACGGTGTCCTTGCCCGCGGCAGGCGGCCCGTAGAGGACGACGCCGTGCTTCATACCGCCACCGCCCCGATCGCCTGCCGGGCCTGATCCGCGAGCGAGATCGCGCCCCCCATCCGGTTGTCCACCACCAGGTGCGGGACGACCGGACGGAGGTTCACGTTGACGGTGGCGATGTATTCCTCCCACCGCTCCAGCTTCCAGGCGTCCCGGGCCGCGCCGCGGTGCGAGATGTACTCGTGCATCGACTCCACATCGCACTGCACCCAGATCGGCGCCACGTCGACGCCGTGCGACGCGCACCGGTTGATCAGGCGCTCCATCCATGCTTGGTCCGTGAGCTCAGCGATGAAGGGGGCGGTCACCACGGTGCTGATGCCGCACGAGACGTTCGAGTAGACGGCCTGCATCAGCGCGGCGTACTCGGCGGGCCGGACCTTCTCCCGGTAGAGGTCGGTATGCCGGTCGTGCGCTTGCGATCCCAGCGCGGTCAGCAGCGGTTCTACGAGCGGCCGCGTCAACGGGTCCTTGTCGACCAGCGGCCAGCCCGTCAACTGCGTCAAGAACCGAGCGAACTCGGTCTTGCCGGAGCCCGCGAACCCGCCCACCAGCACCACGCACGGCTTGTGCGGATCGCCACCGGTACGACGGCGCTTCCACGCCTCCATCACCCGCTGCTGCCAGCTGTAGCTGTCGAACCCGTCCCCGTCCGCGATCCGCGTCAACGCCCGCTCGACAGCTATCACGTGCAGACCATTCCGCTGCTCAGGAAGCGGGGTGACCTCGAACTTGGTCTCCTCACCGGGCAGCGCCGGCCGGAACCCGAGCGACGGCTCGGTCGCCCGGTACAACAGGCAGTAGGCCCGCCGGTACGGCGGCCCGGGGTAGCTCTCGCCCGTCTCGTGCTGGCTCAGAGTCTGGGGGTTCGCGGCCGGCACGTCCTTCAGCCCGGCCTGCTCGGCAACCAGCCGTAGCCGCTCGCCGGCTTCCTCGAGCGTCAGCCCGTGCCGCTCCCGATGCTCTCTGAGCTTGTCCGGGCGCCACCCTGCGCGCTTACCCACCCCGTCAGCCTCCGTCTTCACCATGATCCGGAGCCTAAGCGCGGGCCCCGAAAACCCGTGTGTAGCTACTCGTTGAAAACGTGTTGAGAAACTCGTGCACCGAAGTGACGAGCTGTTCGTGATGTTCCTCCGAGCCTCCGCCGGGTGTGATGGCCCCCACAGAACGAGCTATCAGGTGGAGGCCTCCGTGCCGGAGTTGAAGTGCTTAGGCATCGAATTCGTAGTCCAGCACGTACGCGGCCGAATCCATGGTCATCTCGTTGATCTCTACGACTCGCCCTTCAGCGTCGAAGGCTGTGCGGGCCAGCTTGATGACCGATCTTTCAGCGGGGATGGCGAGGCGGGCCGCCTCGCCGACAGTGGGCATGCGTACCCGGACCTCTTCTCGGTAGCGCGCTGGTGCGTGGCCAAGATCTGTCAGGCGAGCGTAGATCCCGCCAGGGCCGGTGTCGGCTTGCGTGATGGGAGACCCCTCAACCAGCGACTGGGGCAAATACGACTCAGCGACCATGACAGGGCGTCCGTCCATCAGGTACCGACGGCTCCGTACGCAAACCATCTCGCTAGGAGTCAGCCCAAGCACGTCCCTGATGTGGGGCGGAGGGGTGACGCTTTCCGAGACAGCGATCTGGTCGACATCCGGCAGTCGTTCGTCTGCGGACCAGATCGTCTTTCCGCTTCCCCACTGGTCGCGGGCCAGTCGCTTGATGCCGTGGCGCCGAATGGGCTCGAACGACATGACACGAGGGCTGGCTCCCTTCCTCATTTCGATGAGGCCTTCTGTGCGCAAGCTCTTCAGTGCCGTACGGGCAGTGAGGCCGGCAACCTCGTGCTGCTCAGCCAGCGCTTTCTCTCCCGGCAGGCGATCACCAGGCCCGTAGTCGCCCCGCTCGATCGCCGCCTTCAGTTCGTCAGCGATCTGCTGGGCCTTGGTGGGCTGTGCGCCGGTCTCGTCTGCTGCCATCTGTCTCCCTACCTCGATAACGATCCTATGGGTGGTTGCTATCGAGGTGCCCTGCGGGGCGCCGTAGCGGGTTCGGGGCGGCTGGGACAGGATACCGGAAAATTCCATCCTCGATAACGAAGTCGTTGACATCGGTAGCGAGGATGGTCTCTACTGGGACCCGCAACCTCGTTAACGAGGTGCTCGCCGGGTGTGCTACGAGCCCGGCTCCCTCACCCGGAACCGCTTCTGCAGCGGCGCCGGATGAGGGAGCCGGAACGTCGGTTTCCCACTGCAAGGCCGCAGGACGCCCCTTCCCCTAGTAGTCGGGGAGGGCCGGGGTGAGGCACCACCAACTCCCCCGGGTCATGGCTCCTGTGGAGCACGAAGCAGCGCAGATGTGCTGTCCGTCCATCAGGACCCCCGGGCCATGGCCTGTGCGTCCTGGCGGGCGGAGAAGGCATCGCGACGCGTTCCGTCCCTCCGACCCGAGGAGTCATCGTGACCACGACCGCCGCCCCGACGGCTCGCAAGCGGTGCCGCAAGACCCGCACCAAGAAGGTCAACCCCCTCCCGCCGATCGTCGCCTCCGCCCTCGCGGCCAACGAGATCGACCTCGCTCCCGGCCGGGAGCACATGGTCTGCCCCGAGTGCCGCACCTGGTGCCCGATCACCGGCATGAACGGCACGCCGAAGCTGGTGCCCCACCACACCGACCGCGCCGGCACTCCGAACCCGCGCCGCTGCACGGCTGGCAGCGACCGGCGAGTCACCATCGACATCGCCGTCGACGACTGGCGCACGACGCTGATCGAGGCCCGCCCGACCACCGCCTCCCGCCGCGCCACCAAGGTTCTGCCCAAGCCCAAGGCCACGTCCGCCCCGGCCGCCAGCCAGCTCAAACCCGCGCCGCTCAGCGCAGAGACCGTCCGACAGGTGTTCCGGCAGCACCAGCAGCAGTGCCGCGCCTGCAAGGGCGAGATCACCGGCCGCGACGGACTGCCGCTGCCCTGCCACGACGGCGAACGCCTCGCCGTCACCTTCCTCCGCCTGCTCCGCCAGGAACCCCGCCGCCGTGCCGTCCGCGACTTCTTCGCCCAGGAGCGGCGCCGGTTCGACCGCCAGTACGCGGCGGGTGTGTCCACGCAGCGGGCCTCGCAGTGGGCCAGCGTGCTGCCGACGGTTCGAGAGGCCGACACGCTGCGCGCGCAGCTGCCCGCCGGAGACGCCCCGACGGACAGCCCCGCAGTCCCGCTCACCACCCTTCACCCCACGCACCCGGCGAGCTGACTCCCGGACGAACAACCGCGGCCCCGGCCATCCCGAGCGATCGGGGAGGCCGGGGCCGCGGCTGCTCGTACGACAGCCGACTCCCGAACACGGAGGCCGACATGCCCGTCCCGACCGACCCCCGCACCCCGCAACAGCGCGTCCGTGACCAGCTGGCCGCCGCTCGCAATCGGCTGGTCCAGGAGGGCGTGTCCCGCAGCGAGCGCGCCCAAATCGCTGACCGCATCCACGACTTGACTGAGCAGGCCCGCCTCATCGGTGCCTGAGTCGCAGCTTGCGCTGCCCGTCGCCGACCGCGCCCGCCATGACCGGGGCGCGGTGGCCGGCGGAGTGCGCAGGACGCGCACCTCCCGCCGTTCGAACCGATCGAACGTTTCCTTCCAAATTTGGAAGGCGCGGGATGCGATGGACCCCAGGGTGGCCGCCCGGGGGTCCTGTCGCAGGTCACCCTGTATGAGAGGACGACCCACCACATGCCCAGCATGACAGCCGTTCCCGCCCTGGACTCCCGCCCGCCGCTGCCGAAGCGCCCGCTCCCGCACGAGAAGACGCCGGACCGGCCGGCCCCGGTCGGTGGGCGCCCGCACCCGCAGCGCGACGCCCGCGTCGACCAGGAGATCGGGCCCCGCGCGGTCGGTGCGATCTACCAGACCAGCATCAGCGCGTACGAGGTCCTGGCGGTCATCCGCGACCCCGAGCGTGCGAGCGCTCTGCTCAAGCGCACCGCCCTGTGGGCGGTCATCGTCCGCGACATCATGCGCGCCGATGCCGAGCCGTACGCGGTCGGCGACACCTGGACGACGTCGGATCACCTGGTCCGCGAGGGCCGGAACCCGGCTGCCTTCGCGCAGGCCGCCTGACGATCCGCCACGGTCCGCCGCCCGCCCCCCCCGCCCACCGACGGACGGGGCGGGGGACGGGCCGTGGCTGGCCGTCCGGCCAGTCGACACGAAGGGAGCTTGTAATGGGTTGCTTCAGTCGCAAGGAGATCAAGGACGCTGCCGCGCTCCGGGCCGATGCCGAGGCCCGGCTTGCCGACATCTCCGCACGCAGCACGACCGCCACCACCCCCGCACAGCACGTTGCCCTCGGGCGCGAGCAAGCCCGCGCTTTGGGTGATTGGAAGAGCGCCGGGTTCGTCCTCACCGAGGACACGCCGACCGCCTGACGATCCGCCACGGTCCGCCTCCCGCCTCCCGCCCACCGGCGGGTGGGAGCGGGAGACGGGCCGTGGCTGGCCGTCCGGCCAGTCACAGGCGGCGGCCCCGGAGCTTGACCCTCCGAGGCCGCCAGTACAGGAACTCGGGAAGGAGTCCCTGTGGCTGACAGCATGACACGCACGATCACGACCGATGAAGCCAACCGGCGTCTCGGCCAGCACCTCCTGGCGGTGGTCCGCGAGCAGGACGCGCGGATCCCCGCTGAGCGGCGCGCACCGCGCACCGTCGCCGAGATGCGCGCCCGCCTCGCCGCCGTCGCCCTGGACGATTCCGAACAGGACGCGTGCGGGCTGTGTGGGCGCTGGACCCTGTGCGGGCCGTGCGGTGGCCAGTTGCAGCGGGCCGCGGCCGTCCCCGCCGGGACGGTGGGCGCCTGATGCGACACCGCATGATCGCTGCCGCGTTACGTCTGGTCCTGGCCGTGTCCGGTCAGTGCTCGCAGTGCGGCGGCCGGTTCGAGGGCTGGTCGGGAGGCGTCTGCGACGCCTGCAAGGCCGCCGGGCACTGACCGTGCCCGAGGACCTGTACACCCGCTACCAAGCCGCGCACACCGCGTACCGCACCCACCGCGCCACCTGCACGTCGTGCACCGACACCAGCCGCTGCCGCACCGGCCAGCAGCTGTACGAGCGGTTCACGGCGCTCCAGGACGCATACCTCAACCGTCTGCGCCAGCAACGGCGTTGACGGTTTCCGCCAGTCCGGCACCGCCACCTCTGCCGACTGCCTGACCCGCCCGGCCCGGCCCCGCCCCGTCGGCGGCCAGTCCGGGCGCGGTCCAGGGGAGCCGCGCAGCCCGCGCGCCCGAACGCCCCCGCCGGGAGGCCTTGATGCCCACCCTGTCCCCCACCACCCCGACCGACCGCCTGCCCCGCTCGCTGTGCCGGCACCCCGTGCCGTGCCCGACGGCGGACAGCCCGGACCGGGAGGCCGCCGCCGTGGTGGCCTCCCACCCGGAGCAGGGCTGGAGCCTGCTCTGCAACGGCCTGATCGCTTTCGACGACACCGGCGACCTGCTGCCCGACGGCCAGATCGTCGCACCGCACCGCCCCGTCTGACACCGCCCGCCACGGAGCCGTTTCGGCTCCACCGGCCGCCGTTTCGACCCCACCCGATCGCGTTTCGGGAGCACACGGAGCCGTTTCGGCAGCGCCCTGGACACCCCCTCCCGGAGGCCCCCATGACGATCACCGAAGTGCCGCGCCAGGCGGCACCCGACACCCCCGTTTCGGCTCCACCGACCGCCGTTTCGGACGCGCCCGGCCGCGTTTCGGGAGCGCCGGAGTTCGTTTCGCAGACGGTCAACCGGAACCCGATCAAGCCTGGCCGTGACCGGCTGATGACCCTTCTGTCGGTGGCCGCTGCGCTCGGCGGCACGCTGGTCGGTGTCATCGGTTTCGCGATGTCCTACAGCACCCTCTCCGAAGTGGCGCTGAGCTGGGGATTCAGCCACGGGCTCGCGCCGTGGTTCCCGGTCGGCGTGGACGCGTCGATCATCGCGTTCCTGGCGCTGGACCTCTACCTGATCCGCAAGAGCACCCCGTGGCCGTTGCTGCGGATGGCCGCGCACGCCATGACGGCCGCGACCGTGTGGTTCAACGCGTCCTCGCAGGGCGAGATCGGCGCCGATCCGGTCCGGGCCGCCAGCCACGGCGTCATGCCGGTCCTGTTCGTGATCGGTGTGGAGGCCGCCCGGCGCCTGTTCATCGCAAAGGCGCAGCTCGAAGCGGGTACAGCTACCGACCGGATTCCGCTGCACCGCTGGATCCTCAGCCCGATCGGCACCCCGCGGATCTACCGCCGGATGCGGTTGTACGGGGTCACCTCCTACCCGGAGATGATCCGCCGTGAGCAGGAGCTCATCGGCTACGAGCAGTGGTTGCGCCGTAAGTACAACGGCGACCTCAAGGACGCGAGCGAGGACGAACGCCTCCCGATGACGATGGCCGCCTACGGCTACACCGTCGCCGAGGCCCTGGCCCTGCCCGAACGGCAGGAACGGGAGGCGCAGGAACGCGCTGAGGACGCCGAGCGCCGGCGCCTGGAGGCCGAGACCCGCCAGGAAGAGGCCAAGGCGCGGGCGGAGGCCGCCCGGCTGGAGGCGGCGGGCCGCCTGGAGACTGTCCGCGCCCGCGTGGACGCCGAGACCGGCCAGGCCCGCGCCCACGCCCGTGCGCAGGTCAACGCCGCTGAGCGGGCCGCCGAGCAGGAAGAGGCCGCCTTGGAGACCGCGTTGCTCGCCGAGGCCCGCGCCCGCCAGGCCGCCGCCGACCGTAAGGCCGCCGATGAACGCGAGGCCGCTGCCGCCGCCGACGTCCGCGCGGCCGACCTGGAACGTCAGGCAGCCGAGAAGCGGAGGCTCGCGGCGGAGGCCGACCGGGCCGCCGCCGCGCAGACGCAGGCGATCGAGACAGCCGAGATCGCCGAGGCCCGCAAGCGCGCTGCCGAAGCCGACAAGGCCGCTGCCGAAATCGAGGAGGCCGCCCGCGAAACGCGCCGCCGCGCCGCCGAAATCGACCGGCTGGCAGCGGACGAAGAGGAGCGTGCGGCGACCGCGCGGGCCAACGCGCAGGACGCCCGGGAGCGTGAAGCCGAAGCCGAACTGCGTGCCGCCGAAAAGCGGCTCGCTGCCGCCGAAACCGAGCGGCGCGCGGTCGAAGCCGAGGACGCCGCCCGACTCACTCCCCGCCAGCGCGCGGTCCGCAAGGTCGCCCGGATGATCCTCGCCGCCGACGGCATCGCCGAGCAGCTGCCGCTCGCAGCGATCCAGCGCGAGCTGGGTGTCACGTCGGCCGGCACCGCCTCCGAGTACCGCCAGGAGGCTGCCGACCTGCTCGCGGACGGCTACCGCCCCGAGCAGTGACCCACACGCACCACCGTCCGGCACACACCAGTGAGGGCCAGCCCACCGCAATTGGGCTGGCCCTCGCCGCGACTGCCGGAAGCAGTCACAGATCCCCAGTACACCAGGAGGAATCCCCACCGTGAACAGCACCGACCCGACGAACCGCCCCTCTCCCCTGCGCGACGTCGCGCAGTCCCCGGAGGCAACTGCCCGATACCTGGCCGATGTTCAGCGGGTCCTGCTGGAGATCGGCGACAACCTGGAGCTCCTGGCCCGCGAGACCCGCGTGCACCTGCGGGGCACTCACCTGGACGGGGACCACTGGGGTGAGGCCCGCTGGCGAGCCCTGCCGGTCGAGCGCTCCCTCCAGAGCGTGCTCAAGCGCGTGCACGGGCTCACCGCCGACCTGGAGAAGACCGCGTTCAAGCGGCACGCATTCTCCGAAAAGGTCAACAAGCTGCCGAAGGAAAGGCAGCAAAAGGCGCTGGAAAAGGCGCGAAAGAAGAATCCGCAGATCCAGGCCGCGCAGAATCCTTATCCGCAGGGTGGACAGCAGGCCCCCGGACATGGTTATAGTGGTCCTGCGTCCATTTACGACCTCGGACGGAACCGGGAATCCGCGTGAGCGGCCGCCCCCTTCTCCGGTCCGAAATCAAGGCGCATCGCTCCCATCAGCACCTGGTCGGCCAACGAGACAGATTCGTCCGAATTCACGGCGAGGACCTCGGGGCCTTCTACTTTCTGGTGATGCTGATTCAGACGCTCGGGAAAAAGGCGCTGAAAAAGGGAGACGTTCAGAAGCTGCGGGCCATCGCCCACGATCTGAACGCCGTCTACGCCAAGCACACCCAGTAACCAGCCGCACCCGCGGAAGGGGGCCGCCGCAGTCCGCGGCGGCCCCCTTCCGCGGTTCCAACGCGCAGACGCGCAGGCACGCGCTCACGCAGGCGCGCACACGCGTACGCGAGGCAGTGACCCGACGTCAAGGCTTGATCGAGATTGGAGGTGAGCCGTGTCGGAGGACGACGAGAGCGCTGGAAGGCTGATCAATTTCCCCGCTCCGGACACGGTGCTGAACCGACCGCCCGACCTCGCGGACCCCAGCCGTCTTTTCCCCGCCCCGGACATTCCCCCGGAATCCGAGGAAGAGACCACGCTGGAAATCCCCCGTATTCCGGCGGCCCCGGACCCGAAGAATTACCTCCGCTCGGATGGAATCCGGACCCCCGACCCGACTGACGGAGAGGAAGGAGAATACGAGGAAGGGGAATATGAGCAGCCCCGTTCTCTCGCCGATCGTCTCGGGGACTGGCTGGAACTCCGGCTGCACATCGCGCGGGAGCGCCACGACGGTGAGGCTGCATTCCGTGAGGCGGAAATCGCGCGGAAGGTCGCGCTTCTGGAGGCGCGGACTTCACGTGAGACCAGCCTCGCCGAGGCGCACAACAAACTCCGTGCCGCGCACCTGAAAGCGCAGGCTTCCCGCACGGGCGGGTCCGGGTCCGGGCTGGGTGCGGACAAGGGCCGCGGCGGCGCATCCGGCCGGGGCGGCGGATCCGGTTCGGGGCGCGGCTCCAGCGGATCGTCCGGAGCTGGCGGCGGCAAGCCCGGCGGCGGCCGTGGCCCTGGCGGCGGTGGAGCAGGCCGCGGTTCGGCCCGCTCCCCGTCGGGCGGTTCCGGGGGCAAGGGCCCCGGGAGCGGCAAGGGCACGGGCGGCCGGGGGCCCGGCAACAGCGGTTCCGGCGGCCGGGGTTCCGGCGGCCGAGCCGATGGCGGCCGGAAGAACAGCGGCAACGGCTCCGGCTCCGGCGGGTCGAACAGGTCCGGCGGCCGTGGCCCCGGCGGCGGTGGCCCCGGTGGCGGGCGCGGCTCGGGCCGGGACCCGGCGGTCAGCCCACGCGCGGAACGGGCCCGCGGCCAGCAGGACCGCCGGGCTGCCCGCCAGGCCGCCCGTGATCAGCGGCGTGCTGACCGGCAGGCCGCCGGCCTGGCCGACCGCACCAAGGACCGCGACCAGGAACGCGACCTGAGGCGGGGTGCGCAGGAGCGGACACAGCGCCGTAAGGAGAAGGCCGCCCGCCGCGCGGAGAAGGAACGCCGACGCGAGCGGGAGACGAAGGACGCTGCACGTTCGGCGGACCGCGAGGGCCGCACCACGTTCGGCGAGGCCGTCGCCGAGGAGGCGCAACGCCGCTGGGACAAGCGCCGCGCCGACGCCGACGGCAAACCGCAGGACGGCGCGGACAAGCCCCAGGACAAGGATGCGGGCGAGACCCCGCCGAAGGCGCAGGACAAGCCCTCTGGCGGGCCGTCAGACGGCCCTGCGGGCGGCGCGGGTGATCCTGGCCCGGACGCGGCCGGTAAGGCCCAGAACGGCCCTTCTGACGGCTCCGGCGACGGCCCGCACGAGGAGCGGGGGAAGCGGTCCTGGCGGGACTTCTTCGGCAAGCCCGCACCCGGCGAGGACGACGGCGGCACCGAGGGCGGTACCGGCAGCCCGTTCGGCCGGGACCGTACGCCCCCGACGGCGGAATGGCCCGGCCGCCCGCCCCGGACCGGTACTCGCCCTCCCGGCGAGGACGACGTGGTCGACGCGGTCATCGTCGACGACCCCGGCGACCCCTTCGGAACGTGGCGGGCCCGCCGCGCCGGCCTCCCGCGCGCCCCGAGGAAGCGGCGCGAACCGTCCATCCCGCAGCAGGAGATCAAGCGGCCCGGCACCAGCCGGCCTGTCAGCAGTGAAGGGAGCACCGCCAGCGTGAGCAGCACGGAAGTCACCCGGCCGTCCGGGCAGGGCGGTCTGGCCGCTCAGCACCGCACGGACATCACGTTCGATGAGTTCCTGGTGCGGATGACGAACATCGCGCTCCAGGCCGCCGCCGACCAGGAGCGGGCCGAAACCCTCATG
Source organism: Streptomyces sp. Ag109_O5-10 (assembly GCF_900105755.1). Taxonomy (NCBI): domain Bacteria; kingdom Bacillati; phylum Actinomycetota; class Actinomycetes; order Kitasatosporales; family Streptomycetaceae; genus Streptomyces; species Streptomyces sp. Ag109_O5-10. The sequence continues at coordinate 27,297 of NZ_FNTQ01000002.1, forward strand.
GAGGCCCTCGACAAGGTCGCCGACGCCCTGCGGGAGATGGCCGCCGACCTGATCGGTGACCACAACATCGACACCGCCGTCACCAGCCTGATCGCCGATCTCGCCGACGCAGCGGGCCGCATGAAGCGGCAGACCGAGGTCTGCGCGGCCGAATGCGGCATGGCCTTGGAGGCCGCCAAGATCGCAGCCCAGATCGTCGGCCGCGTCTACGGCCAGGACATGGCCGCCAAGGAAGAGGCCGGCCTCACGTACGCGTCGGCCGCCGCTCACCACGACTGAGCACACGACAAGGACCCTGATGAGCGACCTCGAACCCAGCAGCCCGGGCAGCAGCACGAGCGCCGCGCCCGCTCCGGCCGACGACGACAACCGCTACAAGGCCGTCCAGGCCAAACTCGGCGCCCTCGCCGCCGCCCTGGATTGCGCGGGCAGCGACCTGGAAACCCTGGTGCGCAGCATCAAGGAGAACGCGCAGTTCGCCGAGGACATTGCCGCCGACATCGCCAACGCCGGCCTCGACCCGACGCACGTCGACCTCGCTTCCAACGTCGGCGCCGCGCTCGGCGGCGCCGGACAGCAGGTGCACAAGCTGCAGAGCACCGCGCAGGAGACCGCCGACCTCGCCTACAGCGCCCGCAGCACCCACTCCAAGCTGTACGCCGGTCTGGACGAACTCCGCTCCAACCGGCGCGAGAAGACACCCCGGCCCGGGTTCTTCAACCGCTGACCCCCCACTCCCCAACCCACCCCGCCACGGGCGGCCCCGCACACCGCGGGGCCGCCCGTCCTGCTTGCCCCGAACGGAGATCCGGTGACCACGCCGCGCAGTGTCACGCTCGAACGCCTCGCCTACACCCTCGCCGCGCCCGCGCTGGCCGTGGCCCCGAACCTCTACCCCGACAGCCCCGTCAACCAGGTCATCCAACTCGCAGGCGTCGCCGGACTCGGCGGCTGGCTGTTGGCCGCCAAGAGCGATGAGCCCGGCGCCGGACGCAAGATCCTGCGCTGGTCCCCGCTGGTCCTGGCCGCCGCCGTCGACGTCGCCGCCGCACACACCCCCGGCTTCGGTCCGTACTGGATGGACGGCCTGCTTGCCGCCGGATGGGCGGCGGCCGGCTGGCTGGTGATGCCGTTCTCCCGGCACGCCCGCCGCCGCCACCGCCCCGCCCTCGCCACCCCAGCCCCGCAGCTGGCGCCCGCCGCACCCGAGCCCGAGCAGCAGGGCCCGGCAGCGCCGGACGACGGCGCGAACCTGCTCACCCGCGAGACCCGGATGCTGTGGGAGAACGCCGGGAACCCCGCCCGCACCCACATCGTCAAGGCCGTCCCGCACCCGGGCATGCCCCACGACCTGACCCTCCTGCTGCGCGCCGTGGAGACCGGCCGCCCCATCACCGGCCTCACGGAGGCCGCCGTCGCCGCCGCGTTCGGGGTGTCCTCCCAGGACGTCGTCCTCGCAGACGTCGCCGTCCAGAGCGGACGGCAGGGCGGCCCGGGATGGATGGAAGTTCACATCACCCCCGACGCCAACGCCCGGCGCCGCACCGCACCCACCGCCCGTGAACAGTGGGCCGACCGGGTCGCCGGACCCAAGGGCGGCGCTCCCGGCTCCGAACTGGTCCACAAGAGCCGCGACAAGGAACGAGGCGTCACGTTCTACCGGGCGAAGATGACCGACACCACCGACACCCCGCGCATCGACCTCGCCAAGGTCTGCCGCGCGCTGAACCTGCCCGAGGACGACTCCTGCGCGTTCGTCCTCATCGACGGAGCCGAGTTCCTGATCAGCATTTTCGACCGGCCGCCGCTGTCGCAGATCTTCCCCGCCACCCGCGAGCTGCTCACCCCGGACGCCAAGGGCATGTACGTGTGCGGTTTCACCATCACCGGCCAGCCGGTGAAGACCATGGTGTACCAGCACGACAAGAACGCCGCGGCGCACGGCCTGACCCTCGGGGTCAGCCGGTCCGGCAAGACGCAGTTTTTCGCAATCCACATGGCCGCGCAGTCCCTGGACGGACAGGTGGTGTGGCTGGGCACCGTCCGCAAGGACGAGAAGACCAGCGTGCTCGGCCGGTACATCGACCGGCAGGGCTCGAACGCGCTGTGGATGGCCCGCTCGCTGCGGGCGGCGAAGGCGCTGTGCGAGATCAGGGCGGAGATGCCCTGGCCGCACGACGGCCAGCCGCACGACTATAAGCCGGGCGACCCGCGCTGCCCCTACCGGCAGCTCAACGTCTACGGCGACGAGTTCATGACCGCGGCGCAGGACGCGGACTTCGGCGAGTTCATCCAGAAGGACGGCGAGGACCTCACTGTCACCGGGCTGAAGTACGGCATCGGCTTCAACCCGGCAGGCCAGTCGCCGTTCGCGCACAACGGGTTCTCCACTGAGATGAAGGACAACCTGCGGCAGAACTCGAGGCCGGTCATCTTCAACATGGGTTCGCCCGGCGCCACCCGCAAGGCGGCGGAGGGCACCATGGAGAACGCCTACGACGTGCCGACCATCCCGGCCCGCTACTCCCGCAGCGAGGGTTCCGCGATCGAGCGGGCCATGCGAGGCGAGGCCGACCCGGAGAACGGCGTCTCCACGGGCGGCGTCGCCGTCATCGTCCTCGACAACGGCCGCGCCGTCCTGATGCGGTCGCTGTACGCGGACTTCGACACCGACCTCTCCGAGCTGTTCCCCAGCGAGGTCACCCGGCTCACCGACTACGAGATCAGCGAGCTGGAAAAGCGCGGCCTGTGGTTCGACTGGAACGAGCCCATGCGGCCCGGCGAGTTCTGGCCCGAGCCCGACGAGGACGGCGGCCACGGCAACTCCCGCCGCCGCGGCGGGAGCGGCGGGGGAGGCGGCAAGGGCGACGGCAAGCCCGGAGCCGAGTCCAGCAGCCGCACGCCGAAGGTCACTTCAACCCGCCAGGCACTGGACGCCATCAAGTCCCTCAACAACACCTGACCCCTCCCCTCTGCGCCCTCCCCCGCCTTTCTGGCCGGGGAGGGCGCGCCCGCTCCTGCCCCGGATGGAGACTCGCCGTGACGTACGACCCCACCACCCAGCCCCTGTCCCCCGCCGCCGCGGCCGCTGAAGCCGAACGGCTGATCGCCGAGGCCTACCGCCCCGACACGCCCCCGCCCGTCCCGGCCGTGACGTCCTACCGGGACACCAACCCGCTCCCCGCGTACGGCAGCACCCCGCCCGTCGCACAGCAGGGCCGCCCGCCCATGAGCCAACGCGCCGTCGACGTCAGCACCGTCATGCTGGCCGGGAGCGTCGCCTCGGTCCCCGTCGGCGGGATCACCTGCCTGGTCCTGTGGACCCTGGACGCCGTCAACCCGGTAAACCTCGCCATCGGCGGACTCACCCCGGTCGCGATCCTGCTCGCCGCCGGCGCCCTGCTGAGCCGCCTCAAGGGAGTCCACACCGAGCACCACCACCACTACTCCGGCCCGGTCCACCAGGACCTCAGCACCACCACCACGAACACCGCCAAGGGCGTGCTCGCCGTCAACCGCAGCCGCCACGACAGCCGCTGATCCGGGCACCCCGCCCGGCCCTCGCCCTCTGCCCCGGCGGGCGGGCGAGGACCGGACAGGCCGCCCGGCCTCACGCACCACCACCCCGCCCCCTCAACAGAACGGAGAACCCGTGGCCGTCATAGGCGTGCTGACGGAGCCGACCCCGCCGACCTGGTGGAAAGCGAACCGGCACAAGGTCTACGGCGTCGCCGGACTGCTGATCGGCTACTGGATCGGCAGCCACCTGCACGCCGCCCCCGGCCAGCCGGAGCAGCCACGGCCGGCCCACAGCACCCCCGCGCCGACCACGCCCGGCCCGCAGCGCACGCACGCGGCCCCCGCCCATCCCTGACCCGGTTACCGCCCGCGCCCCCGCCGACCATCAAGGCCGGCGGGGGCGCGGCCTGTTCACCGACGCCCGGAGGAACCCGACCGTGCTCATTCCCCGCCCGCGCCGCCGGATCGGCCGGCCCCGCCCGCAGCGCCCCGGCCCCCGCTACCCGCACCGCCCGCTGCCACTGCCCGCCACCTGGAGGCGGTGATGCCGCGCACCAGGAAGCACCGCCGCCGTGACGAGACAGTGCGGTTACTGCGCGGCGCGCAGGGACTGCCGGAGTACGACCGGGGCGCCTGCCCCGACCACCTCCTCACCCGCCGCCAGCTCCGGGACCGCGCCCTGGCCAAGGGCGGACAGGAACCGGTCGGCATCCTGCGCTGCGCTCACTGCCGCTACACCCCGCAGTGGTCATGCCGACATCCCATGCGCGGCTACCTGTACGACGTGCACCAGGCCGTGCCCAAGCGGATTCCGACGCTCGCGCAGGAGTGGGCGCTGGACCGTGCGATGGCCGCCAGGCAAACGTGCCCCGGTCCGTGTGGCCGCCGGTACATCTACTGCCTCCCGCTCAAGACGCTCGGCACGTGCCTGGAGTGCCACGACGGCACCCCGGCCGACCCGACCACCTACACCCTGCCCGCGGCCGCCGCCCACCGGCTCGCCGCCTGACCCGAGAGGACACCCCGCCCGTGACGACTCTGCCAGACACTGGTCCCGCGACGTCATACACCCTGGACCAGGCCCTGGACGACGCGGTCCGCGACACCGACGCGAAGATCAGCCGCACCGACAGCAAGGCCTCGCTGTTACTGGCGTTCGTCGGTGCCGTCCTCGCCGGACTCGGCTCCCTCGTAGACGACCACCTGCCGGTCCTGACCGCCATGGCCGGCGGCCTCGCCGTCCTCGCCCTGGCGCTCGCGGCCGTCCTGCTGCTCCTGGTCGTCCGGCCCCGTCTGTCCGGTGCCGACCGCGCCTCGTTCCCGTACTGGGCCCGCCTGCTGGACGACCAGCTGATCCTCACAAGCATGACCGGCGACACCCGCGCCGCCCGCATCCGCGTCATGTCCCGCATCGCCGTCCGCAAGTTCGTCGTGCTGCGCCGCGCGGTCGACCTGATCCTGCTCGCCCTGTTCCTGCTCGCGCTCGCCGCCGCCGGCCTCGCCCTGTAGATCCGCCCCGGGGCAGACGTCACGGCGTCCAAACACATGCGCCTGCCCCGGGCCTTCCCACCCCGTACGAAACGAGAGGGAGAGCCCAAGTATGACCCCCGCCTTACGCGTTCACGCCCGGATCGGGCACCGCGCACTCCTGGTCACCGCCGCCGCCCTGCCGCTGACCGGCTGGACCGTCCACGCGTACACGCTGCACCGGCAGCTCGCTGCGTCACGCCGTGACCCGCTCACCGGTCTGCTGCGCCGCGACACCTACACCGCCCGCGCCCACCGGATCCTCGCCCGCCACGGCGGCACCGCCGTCGTGGTCCTGGTCGACGTCGACCACTTCAAGGCCGTCAACGACACGTTCGGGCACGCCGCCGGAGACGCCGTCCTCGCCGCAACCGCGGACCGGCTCACCGCGTGGGCGGGCCCGCACGCATCTGCCGGCCGCCTCGGCGGCGACGAATTCGCAGTCGTCCTGCAGCTGGACGTCGCCGCCCGCGGCCGCCGCTTCGAGCAGCTGCTGCGCGTACTCCACACCCCGGTCGTCCTGGACGACGGCCGCACCGTCGACGTCGCCGTCTCCGTCGGGGCCGCCGCCCCCGACGCGATCGGCACCCGCGACCTGAGCGCGCTGCAGCGGGCCGCCGACGCGGCGCTGTACGCGGGCAAGCACTCCGGCCGCGTCACCTTTGCGGGTCCCGAGCACACCGCCGTCCCGGCCGTCAACGGCCGTCGCGCCGGCCGCCCGGGCACCGCGACGTGGGGGAGGGCGGCATGACCATCTACCCGCACGGCACAGAACACCCACGGTTCCCCCGGCCCCAGAGCCAGACGCCCACGCAGTGCCAGCTCACCCCGCAGCTGTTCGACTTCGAGTACGGCGACTGCAACCGCAAGCAGCCGGAACTGGAGCGGGCCCGCCGCGCCTGCTCCCGCTGCCCGCTGGCCGCAGACTGCCTGCTGTGGGCGCTGGTGAACAAGTCCCTCACCCCCGTCGGGATCATCGCGGGAACCACCCCCCGGCAGCGCAAGAAGCTCCGCGACCGGCTGGCGGCCCGGCTGGGACCGGACTGGATCGACGTCCTCGCCAACCAGGACCAGGCCCGCCGCAACCGGGCCGCCGCCCCGGGCCGTGCCGCATGAGTACCGCGCCTCGGCTCGCGTCCGCGTCGGACGGCAGCAACAAGAAGCCGAACAAGAAGCCGTTCGTGCCGGGTCTGGTGCCGCCGCCCGGCGCCCTCCTCGACTGGGGCGACGGCCGGCACTTCGACCACCAGCGGGACAAGCCGTGCGTGCTGTGTGACAAGCCCACGCCGATGCGGTCCCACGCTGACGAGCCCGTGCACAAGGCCTGTGCGGAGGCGTGGATCGCCGCCAACTCCGTGGAAGCACGGTTGGGCCGGTTCGCCTCCGACGCCAAATCTCAGCCCAAGAAGCCCAAGGACCAGGGCGCCCACGCCTGACGCAAGGAGAGCTCATCCATGAGCAGCACCCGGCGCGACCGTGACCGCGCCCTCGCCTACCCCGAACCGCCGGCCTCCCCGTGCTGGCACCGCCACGGCCCGAAACCCACCCCGCTCACCCCCGAGCAGCAGCGACACAACCGCGAGGCACTCGCCCTCGCCCTGCACGCTCCCCGACCCCGCGCCCCGCGCACCTCCCACACCCTGACCGTCGGAGCCGACTCGTGACCGACCAGACGACCACCGCCCCCGACAGCACCCCCCAGCACCCAGCCAAGCCGCCGCCGTCCTGCTCGCCGCGCACCCCGACCTGCCCGCCGACTCCGTCGACGTCACCGACGTACCCGGCCTCGGACTGACCGCCCTGATCCAGGTCCCAGACACCCGCGCACTGCGCGACTGGGCACGCGCCCTCGGCGTCCGCGCCCACTGGACGGGGGCCAGCGGCTACGGCACCACCTACCCCCGCCAGAACGGTGCACCGGACTGGCTGTGGTGGCGCGTCGCGTACATCGACACCGCCGCCGGCCTCCCGGTCCGGCTGTGGGCGCTGGAGGCCTCCGCCCACCCCCGCGCCCTGGCCACGTTCCTCGCCAGCACCATCCACCCCGCCACCCGATCGGAGACACGATGACCAGCACCCGCTCATACGCGCCGGACAGCCCGCTCGCGGTCCTGCTCGCCCTCGCCACCGACACCGTCGGCCCTGACGAGACCGAGCAGCGCGAGGACGCCGAGACCGCCGCCGCCCACCACGTGTACAACGCCTACGCGCACACCCTCGCCTCGGTGGTCGACGCGTGCGACTGGCAGGGCTACCCGTCCGTCACCGTCGACGGAGGCCGCCGCCTCGAACCGTCCGCCGTCGCCTGGCTGGACGGCGGCGCGTGGCTGCACCACACCCTCCGTATCAGCGAGGCCGACGGCGCCACCGACGCCCTCACCCTGGTGGTGCCCTGCACCTGCGGGCGCGGCTACGTCGACATCCTGCTCGACACCGAGGACGCCCTGATCGAGATCCTCACCGAACTCGCCCCCACTCACGGCCGCTCGCCGCACATCACCGACGCCGCCGTCGACTGCCACAGCATCCGCACCGCCCCGGCCCTCTACCGGCTCACCTCCTGACCACCCGGGCGGCCCGCCGGCACACGGCGGCCGCCCCTCCCGGATCGCAGCACCCCGACCCGAAGGGACCCCATGCACGCCACCACCAGCAGCTCCCGCCCGCCGATCGTCGTCCTGTGCGGCTCCACCCGCTTCTGGGAGCAGTTCGCCGAGGCCACCCTGTACGAGACGGCAGCCGGCCGGATCGTCCTCGCGCCCGGCTGCAACCTCCGGCAGCCGCACCCGCTGTGGGCGACCCCCGAGAAGGCCGACCGCGTCAAGCGGATGCTCGACACCCTGCACCTGCGGAAAATCGACCTCGCCGATGACGTCCTGGTCGTCAACCCCGGCGGCTACATCGGCGACAGCACTCGCCGCGAGATCGAATACGCCCGCACCCTCGGCAAGCCGATCCGCTACACCCACCCCGCCGACGGGAGCGACCGTGACTGACCCGACGGCCTGCCGCACGGGCCCCGCCGACACCCCGCCAATCGAGTTGGTGTCGTTCGGCTTCCTGCACCTGGGCACCGACCCCCAGGGCCGCCCGGTCCTGCCCTACGCCGACCGTATCGAGGACGTACGCGACCGGCTGCGCGACCCGGCCGCCGCCCGCACCATCCTCGACCTGGACGGCCATCACCCCCGCGTCCAGGACGTCGTCCTCGCCACCCCCGGCGCCCGCGAACTCCTCGACAACCTCACCGACTACGCCACCCTCCCCGACGGGCCCCGCCGCATCGCGATCGGCTGCGCCGGCGGCCGCCACCGCGCATGCGCACTCATCGAACTGCTCGCGCAGCGGCTCGCTGACCGGCACGTCCCGACCGTGGCTAAGCACCTGCACACCCATCTCCCCCGCGTCATGAAGAACTGAGCCATCGACCACAAGGGCCCGGCCCCCGCAGATACGGGGGCCGGGCCCTCTTTGCGTTGGTGTGGCAGGTGAGCAGTGTTCCTGGCAGCGCTCGTCGCCGGATTATCACGCCGTGATAATCCGGCGCCCCTACTGACAAGACCAGCCCAGCTGCCTTCCCTCAGCCGGAAGTTGCCGAGGGCGCGGTTCTTGCGGGGCGCGCCCACCTCCCGCGAAGTCGCCACCATCGGGGGAACTGGCCTCCCCTGGTGAACTGGCTCCCCACCTACCAGCTGAGCAGTTCTCGGATCTTGCCAAGAAGATCAGTCAATGCAGTGGCTGCCACAGAGGCTGTGCCCACTGCTGCCACCAAGCGATCAACGACCCGTTGAAACCGCTCGCGCTGCTGGGGTTCCCCCACCGGCGCCGTGATTACAGCCTGGAGCTCCTGTGCACTGGCGAGTGCTTGAGGCCCGTCTTCCAGGGTGCCGTCAGCCGCGCTATTGCGCACGAGCGTGATGATCGCGAGCGCGATCTCTTGAGCGGTGGGCTGACTGGCAGCAGCCACATTGTTCGTCATGTGGTGCTGGTGGTGATGCCCCTGGGCGAGGTTTCCCTGATTGAACGGAGCGCTGAAGTGGCTGTCTCCGCTGGCGGCCATGTTGTCGATCCTCTCAGCCAGGACGATGGTGGACGCGTTGGGCGCGAAGGGCGGGGCTCCGTCGGCGTCGCCCTGGTTGCTGTCTCGATCGCTTCGGTCTTCACCGGCCCGCACCCCGAACCATGTGATCGTCAGACCCCAGGGAGCCGCTGCCTCGGCAAGAACGCCCCGAATATGGTCGCTGAGCTCCCGAAGACCAACAGCCGCGTTGTCACTGCTCAACGTTGCGATGGAGTTGGAGAGCTCGTAGAGCATTCGCTGTTCGAGCGCCACGATGTAGTTGGACACGTTGTACGTCGCAGCGCGCGGATCGTAGATCCGGAACATCACAGTGACCAGGGCCGGAACGCTTACTCCGTCCCTCGCCGACACCACGTAGACCGGGAACATCACGACCTGCTCACGCAAGTCGAGCCGGTTGCGTATGGAGTCGACGAACGGAATGACCAGGTTGAGGCCGGGCTTGGCCGTCTTGGAGTACCGGCCGAACCGCTCAACCACGGCGGCACTGTACTCGGGAATGGCCTGTACCAGCTTCAGTGCGCCGAGACCGGCCGCGCCTACGCCGGCTAGCAACGCGGTCGTCCTCAACTTGTTCACTGGCCCCCGGTTCCTCAGCCGTTCATTCCGTCCGGGCGTATCGCCGTATCACCGCTGTCCGACCCCGCCCTCGCGCCTGCCGCTTCTCACGGCCGGTACTTCCCTTCACGGCAGACGCTTACGCAACCGGCGATCTGTCCACGCCACTTGACGCAGCACTGCCTTGGTAGAGGGCCTGAGTCACGATCTGCCTACAGCACAACAGGTGACGCAGGCAGATTCATGGCTGCGGCCAGGAAGGGCTGTCCATGCTGCTCGATGTGCAGGGCCTGCTGGGCCGCCATCTGCAGTGAGAGCTGTGCTGGATTATCACGCCGTGATAATCCGTGCCGCTCCGCCGACGCCAGCAGGCGATTATCACGGCGTGATAATCCAGCACCCCGCTAGCAGGGTGAAACCCTGTCAGACCTCCCGAACCGGGTGACACAAGAGCGGGAAGAGTCAGTAAGGTGACGTCGTGGCCTCTCCATACCCTGAGGGAGACCGGGAAAAGGTGGCGTCCAAGCTCCCCCCGGCGCTCCAACGCGAACTGAAGATCCGGTGTGCCGAACTCGGCCTGGACATCCAGGATGCCGTCGAAGCCGGCATCACCTCCTGGCGGGCAAGCACCCGCCCCTTGCCCGAGATCGACACATCGGGCGCCAAGTCGTTCTCACCGTGGCTCCCGCCAGGCCTGTACGACGACCTCAAGGCCACCTGCGCCGATCGGTCCGTCTCCTACACGCAGGGCCTCGCGCAGAGCGTCAGGCTCTGGTTGGACGAACACCCCTCCCCGCAGGACGCTCAGTCCGCCGACCCGGTGCGGATCATCAACGCCAACCAGAAGGGCGGCGTCGGCAAGACCACGGTGTCCCTCGGGATGGGCGAGGCCTACGCCGAAGACCCCGAAGCCGCCCGTACCGCGCTCATCCGGTACGTCGACTCCCTCGCCTACGGCGACCTCAAGCGCATAGGGAAGACGAAGGCCGACGTCCAAAACCTGCTTGAGCGGGCGACGGTCGGCGGCCGGCGGGTCCTGGTCGTCGACTACGACCCGCAGAGCCATCTGTCCGACCAGCTCGGTATCCCGCAGATCCAGCCCGGCCGGGAAAGCCTCGTCTCCCACATGATCGGTGAGGCGGAAAGCGACCTGCGCGACCTGATCGTCACCGTCGAAGACCCGCGGTTCGGACGGCGCCTGGACGTACTGCCCGGCGCGTTCGACGGATTCGTTCTCGACTCCCGGCTCGCCCTCACCGCGGCCCAATCCCGCGGCTTCCAGAAGGAAGTGGCTCTGGAGCGGGCGCTGAGGCCGATCGAGAACGACTACGACGTCATCATCATCGACTGCCCGCCCAGCCTCGGTCTGGCCATGGACGCAGCCCTCTACTACGGCCGCCGGCGCCGCAACGAACGCCCCGGCCACTCCGGTGTCCTGATCCCGGTCCAGGCCGAAGACAGCTCAGCGACCGCGTACCGCATGCTGGTCGACCAGATCGAAGACCTGCGCAAGGACCTCGGTCTCGACATCGACTACCTCGGCCTGGTGGTCAACCAGTACGACGCACGACGCGGCTACGTGGCCACATCATCCCTGGACCAGTGGGCAAGCCTGGAAGACCAGCGCGTCCTGGCCGTCCTGGACGACCTGAAGGAACAGCGCGAAGCGGTCCGCGTCAAAGAGCCGTTGCTCTCGTACGCGGCGCACTCGAAGCAGGCCAACACCATGCGACTGATCGCGATGGAGGCAAACCCGTGAGCAAGGCGGCCCAACTCGGCAACGGAAGCGCGTTCGGCGCGGCGGCCACCGCCCGCAGCTCCCGCCGCGATGTCATCGGGCACGCCATCGGCGACGGCGACACCCCGGCGGCAGCAGTCACCGACCTGCCAGTCACGCAGATCAGCGAGAACCCCGACAACCCGCGCAACCACCTGCGCAACCTGGACGACACCGTGGCGTCCGTCCGTGAAGTCGGCATCATCCTGCCCATCGTCGTCGCCACGACCGAGGCCTACCTCCACGACCGGCCCGACCGCACCGACGACTTGGACGACGGCGCCCACTACGTCGTAGTCGACGGCCACCGACGCCTCGAAGCCGCCCGCCGCGTAGGCCTGGCCACCATCCCCGTCCGCGTCGACAACGCCCGCGTCAGCACCGACGAGTCCCTCCTCGAGGCCGCGTTCATCGCGAACTACCACCGCGACGACATGACCGAACTCGAAGAGGCCCACGCGCTCCAGCAACTGGTGACCTACTACGGCAGCCAGACCAAGGCCGCCCGGCGACTGGGCATTCCCCAGAACACCATCTCCAGCAAGCTGTCCTTGCTGAAGCTGTCACCGGAACTCCAGAAGGACCTCGTCACAGGCGAGCGGACGGTAGAGCACGTACGCAACCTGGGCAAGCTCTCCCCCGCAGACCAGAAGAAGAAGGCGGACGAACGCGCCGCTACCGCCGGCCACCGCAAGGCCATCCGCCAGACCCCTGAAACTCAGGGACCTGCTGGCCCCCCAGCCGACGACACCGCGGCGCCCGGGCAACTATCACGCCGTGATAACCCCGGCACGACGCCGCCGGAGCAGGACAGGTCACCGCGAAGCCAGACCACAACGGTTCCGGAACCGCGTGCCAACGAAGACGCGTCGCCTGAGGGCGACCAGACCGCGGACCGGCGACCGACGAAGCCATTCCCCTACGACAGTGGATTGGACGCGGCGCATCTCCTCATCCACAAGATGACGCCTGAGGAGTTCAACACGATGCTGGACGTGCTCAACAAGCACCGCGACAGGCAGACCATCGCCTAACGGCGAACCGGTCGGTCGTGGTCGTGGTCGGCCCGACCACGACCACCGCCGATCACGCATGTCCCTCACAACGAGACCGACCACCGCGCCGACCATTGCAGGTCAGGACGTAACTGTGGTCGTGCCGGGACTTTGAGCAGACCGTAAGCTGAGGGGGCTCGGGGCCCGCCATCACGGAGGTCTGCGATGCCCCGGAGTATCTGGTCCGGCGCGATCAGCTTCGGTCTGGTCACGGTGCCGTGCCATGTGGTCAGCGCGTCTGAGGACCATTCGGTGCGCTTCCACCAGTACCACCTGGAGGACATGGCCCGGGTGAGGGTGCGTAAGTTCTGCGAGGTCGAAGACCGCGAGGTGCGCTCCGACGAGATCGGCAAGGGCTACGAACTCACCAAGACCCAGGTCATCCCCATCACTGACGAGGACCTGCGGAATCTGCCGCTGCCCACGGCGAAGGCGCTGGAGATCCACGGGTTCGTGCCGTGGGAGTCCATTGATCCGCTCCGGATCGGTGAGGGCTACTACCTCCAGCCCGACGGGCAGGTGGCCGTCAAGCCGTACGAACTGCTGCGCCAGGCGCTCGCCCGGTCTGCGCGGGTCGCGGTCACGAAGTTCGCATGGAGCGGCCGCGAGCGGCTGGGGCTGCTCCGCGTGCGGGACGACGTGATCGTCTTGCACGCGATGCGCTGGCCCGATGAGGTCCGCGACCCCGCCGAGTTGTACCCGCCGGAGGCGGACGTGTCGGACGCGGAGGTTGATGAGGCGGTGGAGCTGATCGAGCGGATGACCACCGACCGCCTGGAGGGGCCGGACTTCGTGGACCACTACACCGAGGCGCTGGAGAAGGTGATCGAGGCGAAGCGGGAGGACCGCGAGCTGCCGGAAGCGCCGGAGCCGGAGAAGCCGGCGGGCAAGGTGCTCGACCTGATGGCCGCCCTGCAGGAGTCCGTGGACAAGGCGAAGGCCTCGCGCGGCGAGGACACTGGGACCGACGCGCAGGTCCATGAGATGCCCGTGAAGAAGACTGCGAAGAAGGCCCCGGCGAAAAAGACCGCGGCTGCGAAGAAGAGCACGACGGCGAAAAAGACGGCAGGGAAGAAGACGACGGCGAAGAAGGCGGCCGCCCGCAAGCCACGCCGCAGCGCGTAGGTGCAGCGTAGCGGTCAGGGGCGAGTACTGACGTACCGTACCGCTGGACCCCACCGTTCCTGCACCGGTGCCATGCACCACTGGCACAGCGGGGCGCCACCACTTCCGTATTTGTGCGTCCTGCGCTGGCATCCGGCGCACAAACCGACCAGGTCGCCCGGGCAGACCAGCGCCGACGGGTCCGGCTCCGAGACCGGCGGGGGAGTGGTCATGGTGGCGTTCCTGTTCTGGGCGGCACTTTCCGGCCACCCGAACCACAGGATATTGGCCACTATGACACGGACGTTCGATCTACGTCGGAGTGCCTCTGCCCCGGCTCGGCGACATGTCAGGGCGGAGTACCGGGGCAACATCTCTTGCGACTACTCCTGCGCCATCTCCTTCATGAACTCTTGCGACATCTCTTGCGCGAGCCCGGATGATCACTTCGGGTTCGCGCAGGTCACCACGCGTTTTGGAATGTGGTCGGGGGCCCGACAACCCCTCTACGCCTACTTCTGCGCCCTGGACCTGGAAGGTGGTGGGTGGGCAGGGACCGGAAGGGCGGCAGGCGAGGGGAGCCCCCGGCTGGTGTTCATTCCGCGCGGCGCGGGGGGCCGCGCGGCCGGGTCGGGGGCACGGTGTTGCGCTGAGGGTTGCGCGTGATGGTGCGCCAGGTGTTGCGGTAGGAGTTGCGCTAGAGGTTGCGCAAGCCGAAGCGCTCCTGTCGCGTCCGCGCAGGTCACCACAGGGATTCGTGCGCGGGCGGTCGCGGACATCCCCACAGAGCACCCCGCGACCGCCACGGCAAAAGAGAAGGAAGGGCCAGGAAGAGACGGGGCACGGTGTGCGCTGCGGGGGACCGAGCGGCCCGGGGCTCTGCTCGCGCGACGGCGGGGCCGCGCGCGAGCCGGACCGACAAGCTGCCCGGCCGGCCCCGGCGAGTGATCTTCGGTGTGTGGCCGTGACCGGTCCGGCCGGGGCGGGGGTTGACGGCGTATGCGCCTGATCCGACGTCTGCTCATCACGGCGGCCGCCGTCCTCGCGACCCTCGTGTCCGCCACCGTGCCGGCGCCCGCCGCGGTTGTGTCCGCGCCATGCGCGTCGACATGGGCGGCCGTCCAGCGGGTGGTTGTGCGCAAGCCGGCATGGAACGAGGGACCGGTGGCGACCACGGGTTCGCCGGTCGTGCGCTATCTGCGCAAGGGGGAGCGGGTGACGTCGTGCGTGGTGGCGGTCGGCCGGGACGCCTCGCGCTACCGCGAGTGCGGCGGCGGGAGCCTGTGGCGGGTGGTCCCCGATGGGCAGGTGCCGGCGCGGTGTCTTGAGCGGCGTGAGCGTGGCGGTTGACCGCTACTCCAGCACCGCGTGGAGGGTGCGTTCGCCGATGCTTCGCATCAGCGGGTTGTCCGCCGAGTGCGTCAGGAAGACCAGGGACAGGGCGAGCGCCCACCCGCGGGCCCGCTCCCAGGTTGCGTCGTCCGCGCGGCCGTACGCCCGTCGAAGGACGACACGCTGCTCCGCTGTGAACAGCATCCAGGCCACGGACAGGTCGGTGGCGGGATCGCCGGAGGTGATGTCACCGAAGTCGATCACGGCGCTGATCCGGCCGCGGTCGACCAGGATGTTGGCTGGGTGCAGGTCCCCGTGCAGCCACACTGGCGGGCCGTCCCACACAGGCGCAGCAGCAGCCGTCTCCCAGACCTGCAGTGCGGTGGCTCGGTCGGCCGGATCGATGTGCGCCAGCCTGGTCAGGACGCCCTCGGCGCGTCCGGCCAGCGGGATCCCGCGAAACGCGTTGACGGGCGCCTGCGAAGAAGCCGGGACATGCAGCGCGTCCAGGAAACCGCCGAGCGCCTCCGCGGCCGACCAAAGGCTGTCGGGCTCCGATTGCGCCGCGATCCGGCCGGGGAAGAACGGCACGACGCTCCAGCACCACGGGTACTGGGCCATCGGTTGTCCGACACGCACCGGCGCCGGCACGGGCAACGGCAGACGGCCGGCCA
Organism: Streptomyces sp. Ag109_O5-10; assembly: GCF_900105755.1. Taxonomy (NCBI): domain Bacteria; kingdom Bacillati; phylum Actinomycetota; class Actinomycetes; order Kitasatosporales; family Streptomycetaceae; genus Streptomyces; species Streptomyces sp. Ag109_O5-10. The sequence continues at coordinate 42,924 of NZ_FNTQ01000002.1, forward strand.
GCTCCGGCAGCCACCGCTGCTCGTGCGCGACGAGCTCGGCGGCCATGGCACGCCGCGGCAGCCGCACGAGGAATTCTTCGCCAAGCCGGCACACCAGGTTGTCCCAGCCGTTGGCCAGCACCTCGACCGGCAAGCCCGCCAGGTCGGGGTGCTGCTCATCGAGGAGACGTCGCACCAGCTCGGCAGAGACCGGAACCTCCGCAGCGGGCATTCGCTGGACTGTCACAGCGAGAACCCTACGGCCGCATATTGGAGACGCCTCAGTCGATCGTCATCCCGGCTCAACAAGACTCCGCTTCTCAGGAGGCGGGCCGGTAGGTGGCGGCCGGGCCGATCGCGCCGGGCCCGAACTTCTCCCGGATCCGGTCGGCCGCCTGCTCGGCGGTGAGGCGTGCCTGGCGGGCGGCATCGAGGCTGAGCTGTTCGGCGACCTGGTCGCCGTCGGCGAGGTCTTCAGCGCGCAGCGCGAGTGCGGTCAGGCGGCCGCGCTGGAGGCCTGCCGCGTCCATGAGCTGGTAGGTGAGCTGGCGCAGGTCGTCCTCGTGCCCGGAGGGCTCGGTGAGGCGGCGGGTCTTCTCCCATGCGGGTCCGCCGGCGAACGTCAGCGTGAGCGTGAGGGCGCGCGCGGCCTGCCCGCGGCGGCGTAGCTCGGCACCGAGCTGCACGACCAGGCCCAGCAGGGCCGAACGCGTCGCGGCGCCCTCGAGGACGTCGTGGGGGAAGCGGTGCCGGACGCGGACAGAAGCCGGCAGGCGGCGTGGGGTGACGGTGCGGGGGTCGATGCCGCGGGCCCGGTCGGCGGCCGTCCGGCCCGCTTTGCCGAGCAGGCGCTGCACGGTCGCGGCAGGCAGTGCGGCGAGCAGGCCGACGCGGTCGACGCCGTAGCGCTTGAGGGTGGCGGCCTGGCGGGGGCCGATGCCATGCAGGTCCTGAACCGGGAGCAGCGCGAGCCAGTCGGCGGCGTCGGCGGCCTCGATGGCCAGGACGCCGCCCGGGCGCTCCACCTGCGCGGAGGCGGTCGCGGCGACCGTGACGGTCGGGCCGATGCCGACGCGGACGTCGACGCCGTAGCGGGAGACCGTCCGCAGCCGCAGGATGTCCCCCAGGTGCGCGGCGGTCGCACCGTGGTAGCGCAGCGCGCCGCGCAGGTCGACCAGGGCCGCCGTGGGCGGCAGGGCCTGCACCACCGGCGACAGCTCGTGCATCTGCTCCAGGACCTGCCGGTAGGTCTCCTCCGGCAGCCGGTCCGGGCAGCGCACATGCATCACCACACCCGGCCGACGCCCCGTCGACTCTGCACTCATCCGGCGCTCACCTCCCTCGCCACGCTATCGAACAAATAATCGAACACGCGAGCGCGGGGAGCGTGATCGCGTGCCTAGAATGAAAAATGTGTTCGATAACTCGCGGGACCTTCCGGACGACCTGGACCGGCTCCAGACACTGCGGATATGGCACGCCATGTGGCTGGAGCGCATCGATCGCAAGGCCGCCGACCTGCGGCAGCGGCAGGCCGAAGAGGAGCGTGGCCGGGCTCGCCGTCCGCCGGTGCCGGACTGGATCCTCGAACTCAACCGCGCCACGGGGCACCCGCTGGCTGTGCACGCCGGCGACTGCGGGATGGCCGGCCGCCGGACACAGCCGGTCGGCCAGGACGACGCCCGCCGCCTCCTGACCACCGACGGGGTGCCGGCCTGCCCGATCTGCCGCCCGGACACCTCACTGCACATCGTCGACGGCTTAACCAGCCCCTCCTGCACGACGCCCCGCGCCCCGGGTCAAGGGCCTGGATCTTCGCCGGTGGGCCCGCCCAGCTACTCACCGGCCGCGCCCACCGGCGGCTGAGCGGCTGTTGCTCCCCATTCCAATCCGGTGGCCCGTGGGAGAGTCGATGCCTCCTACCCGGGAGGCTGTGACGGAGCGTCCCAGTGGGCCATTCTGTGCACCGCAGTTGGCCACACCTCAGACAGTTGGCTGAAGTTCGCCGACACGGAGCGGCGGGATCAGGCACCATTTGCTCCTGGGGGGTGCCGTGCGATCCCGTCGATTGTTGTTGTGGTGTGGGGCAGGGGCGTTGCTTCTAGCCGCAATCTTTGCTGTCCTCGAAGTTCCGGGGGTCGGCACGTGGATCGCTGCTGCGGCTCTGGCAGGGCTGGCCTCCGCTGTAAGCGCACTCGTGGTGCGCGGCACAGACGTCGCCGTGAAACGTGGCCGTGAGGCCGTAGTTGAACCTGCGCCACTGACACCGATCACCGTCACAGCCTGGCACAGTAAAGTCACTAACAGCTATGGTCTTGTTCTTCCGCTGCCCGAAGGGCACGCTGCCTGCCCCGAGTGCCCAAGGGTTTGCGTGCGGACCCTGAACATCCACCTAGCTGTTGAGGCTGCCGTGGAACGCGCTGTGATCCTGACGAGCCTGACGGTGCAGGTGGAGTCACGGTCGTCCACTCCACCCGACCTCCAGATCCTCGCCCGGCCCAAGCCAAGGGCGCGCCCCAGGCGCACGTTCGACCTTCGGTACCGAGGCTCCGACCTCGGTGTGGACCTCGGCGCCCCGGAGCCCATGCCGAAACCGGCTGAAGGCGTTCCGGACTTCCCATACACGGTTTCGCCGGACGACCCTGAGTATTTCGTCCTTCAGACCAAGCTGGAAACGCCAGGGGACATCACTTGGCGTGTCGGGATTCACTGGGTCTACGGCGGAGAGGCCGGTGTCGTGCTTGCTGATGACGGGGGCCAGCCATTCCGCCTCGTCACTCCTCGCCCTTCACCGGTCACAGCCCCTGCCGCGGCCTCGCGACGTCCTCCCGCCTGAAGGGCCATGATCAGATCGTCATCGCCGAGCATCGGACGTTCCTGAAACTCACCTACAAAGCCACGCGGGTCTTGGGCCAGGTCGGTTGCAGCCCATCTCTGCGGTGAAACAGGGGGCTTGGGAAAGGCTTGGTCAGGGTGGGGTAAGGATTGCGAAGGTCGCTTCTTGTTCATCCCGCGGCTCTACTCGCATAGACCCAGGTGGTGGTGTCATGCCGTCAGCCGCCCGGCACCCCACCTTTCCGGGCCGATCCCGCGGGAGATCCCCTATGCGTCGCTTCACCGCCACTACCTGCGCCCTGGCCCTGGCGGCCGCCGGCATGATCGCCGCTTCGGCCGGCACCGCCCAGGCATCGACCTGCTCCCACGCCTACCTGCCGCTGCCCGATTCCTCGTGCACGCCCGGCGCCTACAACTCGGATGTCACGCAGTCGAACATCCACAGCACGATCTGCGTGTCCGGCTGGACTGCCACCGTCCGCCCGCCGACGTCCTACACCAACCCGCTGAAGGCCCAGGGCATCATCGACTACGGCTACTCCGACACCAACATGGCCGACTACGAGGAGGACCACCTGGTCCCCCTCGAACTCGGCGGCTCACCCCGCAGCACCAGCAACCTGTGGCCCGAGCCCTACTCCGGCACGAAGACCGCCACCACCAAGGACGGCGTGGAGACGAAGCTGAAGAACGCCGTCTGCGCCGGCACCATCACCCTGTCCGCCGCTCGCAGCGCCATCAAGACCAACTGGACCACGGCCCTGCAGGTCACCGGCATCGGCTGACCCCGCCCACCGCCGGGACGTCCAGGCCGAACGTGCTGGATGTCCCGGCAGCCGGCATCGCGTTCCTGCCCGGCCTGTCATCGCGTGCTCGCCGGTGCCGGTGCTGACCGAGGGTCCGGCCGCGGTGTGCTGCTGGGGCCTGTCGGCGGGTGTACGCCGGGTGTGCGTCTGCGCGCCGTACCCCGTGCGGTACGGCGCAGGTCGGGTAGGGCAGCATCTGCTCAGCCGTCGCCGTACCGTGAGGGGCCGTCATGCCGTCCACCCGCCGCGCCATGCCGATCGTGGTGCTGTCCTGCCTGCTGCTCGCGGGCTGCAAGTCCGGTTCGCTGAGCGGTCTGTCGCCGTCCGGGAGCGCGAGCGCCTCGGCAGCGGCCCCGAGCGCGGGCGGCGCGGGTGGCGCGAGCCGGGCGATCGCGGTCGGGGCCGGCCCGCAGAAGAAGTACACAGTGCAGCAGCAGCCGGTCGCCGGATCGTGCCACTACCGCTACGAGAAGGGCGAGCCGCTGGAGGACCCGGCCTGCACCCCGGGCGCGATTTCCCCGGCCGTCACCCAGGCGAACCTGGCGTCGACGATCTGCCGCAAGGGCGGCTACACCTCCGGGGTGCGCCCTTCCACCTCCGTGACCGGCAAGGAGAAGAAGCTCAATGCCGCCTCCTACGGCTACACCGGCGCGATGGGCGAGGCCGAGTACGACCACCTGATCAGCCTGCAACTCGGCGGCGACCCCAACGACCCGCGCAACCTGTGGGTGGAACCCGAGGACCCGGGCCACAAGACGAGCCAGGGCATCAACAACAAGAAGGACCCGGTAGAGAGCAGGTTGCACACTGCGGTCTGCGCGGGCAAGGTGACCCTCGCCCAGGCCCAGCAGGCCATCGTCACCGACTGGACCACCGCCCTCACCATGCTCGGTCTCAGCTGACGGCCTCCGCCCGGCGAGACGAGCATCGTGCGGTCCGCAGGGAGGGTGTGCGATCGTGAGGGAGTCCGGGCCCGCTGCTTTCCCCCGTAGCTGTGGGCCCGAACTCGTGTTCAACCACCGACGGGGTGCCGGCCTGCCCGGTCTGCCGCCCGGACACCCTGCTGCACACCGTCGGCTTACGGGCACTGCGCTTCATCCTGGGGCGGCGCGGGGCAGGTGACGGTCGCGCTGGGAGCTCTTGTCGTGGTTGTTCCACCTGTTCGGGTTACGGCGGTTGTTACGCACTTCCCGGCCGCAGCCCGCCGGCCGGAGGCGACCCGTGCTGTCCGCGCGCGGCGCCGAGCCCGCCAATTACGCGGTACCGGCTGATGACGGGCCGTCAAATCGGCATGTTCATCGCATACATGCTGTTTCCATGCGAGAGTCACAGGAATATCCGTGATTCGTCACGTGCTTCGCTTTTCCTTCACCTCGTGTCGGTGGGCGGGCAGGGTGTGCGTGTGCGGCCGACCGGCCGCCGACCCGCACCACACACCCCGCCTGACCTGCGGCTTGTATGCCGTGCGCCTGTGGGTGTCCGGCCCCGTGAAGGGGGATCCTGTGTCTGTTTCTGTGACCGTCCGCCGTGTGACCGCTGCTGCTGCCGTGGCTGCTGCCTGTGTGGGTGGGCTCGCGCTGCCCGCCGCGGCCGCCGGCTGGCCCGCTGCCCGCCCGCATGATGGGGCGGTGGTGATCAGTGACGTGCAGTATGACTCGCCGGGCCGCGACGACCGCACCAACTGGTCCCTGAACAAGGAATGGGTGGACGTCACGAACACCTCTGGGCGGGCGGTGAACCTGGACGGCTGGACGCTCTCGGACGAGGCCGGCCACACCTACACCTTCGACCGTTTCCGCCTGGACGGCCGTTCCACGGTCCGCGTCCACACCGGCATCGGCCGCGACCGCGCCAGTGACGTCTACCAGGACCGCCGCACCTACGTGTGGGACAACGACTCGGACACGGCGACCCTGCGCAACGACCATGGCCGGGTCATCGACGAGGTCTCCTGGGGCTACCACCGTGGTGGCGGCCGCCGGTTCGGCGACGGGGACCACCGCGATGGCGGAGATCGCTGGATCGGTGGTGACCACCGCGACGGCGGCGACCACCGGTTCGACGGTGACCACCGTGGCGGCGATCACCGTTTCGGTGGTGACGACCGCCGTGGTGAGCACCGTGGGGGTGACGACCGCCGGTTCGAGGGTGAGCACCGCGACGGCGGCGACCACCGCGGCTGACCGAGTAGGTGCCGGCGGCCGGCCCCGGTCTGGGCACCGGCACCCGCACTGACCGGCGGTGCACTGGTCCGGGGCGTACCGCGGGCCCCTGCCGCGTACCGTCTGCTTCCGTCCGGCCCGTCACCCGCTTCCGCCGTGGTGACGGGCCGGACAGCCGTTTCAGCGGGCGTAGGTGACGGTGATGGGCTGGTCGGGGCAGGCGGCGAGGCGCTCGGCGAGGGCGTTGTGCTCGGCGGGGTCGACGCTCAGCTGGTAACGCATCTTGTCGGCGACCCAGTTGGTGACGTACGTGCACCAGTAGGGCGCGTACGGGGGCAGCCATTCGGTGGGGTCCTTGTCGGCCTTGGACCGGTTCGAGGCTGCCGAGACGGCGATCAGCGCCCTCGGGTCGTCGAGGTCGTTGGCGTAGGCCTCGCGTTCCTTGGCTGTCCAGGTGGAGGCGCCGGAGTCCCAACTTTCGGCGAGTGGAACGAGGTGGTCAACGTCCAACTGGCTTGAGCTGTCGAGGTACCGGTCGTCATAGGCGGAGTACCAGCTGCCTCCGGTCAGGGCGCACTTCGGGCCGACCTCGGGCGCGGTGACCGCTTCCTCGAGGAGGACTTCGGCGCGGGTGTTGCAGCCGTCCTTGTCCGCGTCGGTCCAGTGCTTGAACTTGTCCCGGGAGTAGCCGGCGCGGGACTCGTCCGCGATGGTGAGCTCGGCGAGCGCGTCGCGGACCGGCAGGGTGATGGTCTCGCCGGGCGCGTGCCGTGCGGGCCGGTGCTCGGCGGCCGCGGGGGCGGCGTGGGCGGTGGTGGGAGCGAGCAGGGCGAGGGGCGTGAACAGCGCGGCGATCAGGGTGCGTCGGGTACGGGCGAGGCGCACGGACGGGTCTCCGTTTCGAAGATCGCGAACAGGTCGTGATCTTCGTAATCGTCGAGAGGACGCCGCGCGAGGCGATCGGTCCCCGGTTCACCCGACCGGCGGACCGGTCCCACCGCCGGAGAGTGGCCAGCCGGAGCTCCTCGGCGGGCGATGTACGTCGTTCTCGGCTCAGGCGCGCGGGACAGGGGCCCGCGAAGACTGGTGGGTGCCGGGGGAGTGGGCTGGGATGGGGCCGCTTCCGTCCAGCGTGTGGGGGCTGGACGGAAGCGGTGCGGTTCCCCCTTCGGTCGTTCTTCAGCACAAGGGGGCCGCGCGGCCTTCCGGACGGGAAGGTGTGACGCCGGGGGAGGCGTCCGTGTTCCATGGTGCGCCATCCCGGCACTGCCGCAATGACGGGTACGGTTTCGCCCTCAAAAGCGTTCATTCGCACACGATTTGGCCCTGTTTGTGGCTGTGATGGAGTAACGGGCCGTCCGGGCAGCGCGAGCGCCGGGATGCCATTGTTCCGTAATCACATGATCGCGTTGAGTGTCCGGTGCCGGTCGCACCATGCTGTGCGCAGTTCCTCCGTGGCGCGTCAGCACCGCTGCGGAGGGACCTCCTTTCCGGACCCCTTGATTCCCTTTCAGGGAAGGTGCGAATGAACAGCAGGCAGGTGATGACCGTGGCCGTCCTGGCCGTGGTCCTCGCGTGGAGCGCGGTGCTGGTCGCGCTCGGGCAGCTGGCGGCGGTCGCCGCGCTGCTGCCCTCACTCGGACTTCTCATCCAGCAGATCGTCACCGCCCTGGCCGGCTCTGGCCGTCCGGGCGTCCGGCCCGATACGCAGGCTGCGTCCCCGGCCGCGCCGGCCGGGAGCGAGGAGCTGCCGCGGTGACCGAACCTGAACAGACCGGGGTGCCCGGGCAGGACGACAGCGATCCTCCTGGAGCAGAGGCGCCTTGCCGTCGCGGGCGCCGGCCGGAGCCGATCGCCGAGGACGTCGGGGCGGCCCACCGCACGTGGCTGGAGCCCGTCCGCTCCCGGCTGGTCGCCAGCGGGCTGACCCTGGACGAACTGGTGGGCCTGTCCGGCTACTCCAAGACACGCCTGTCGGAACTCCTGCGTGGCAAGGGCTACTACCCGAGCTGGGAGATCACCTACAGCGTGGTCAAGGCACTGGACTTACCGCCGTGGCCGCTGCGCCGCCTGTGGACGGCGGCCGCCCGGGAGGCTGCCAAGAAACAGGGATGGATCGAGAACCGGATCCAGGCGGTGCAGCCGCTGGGACCCGAGCAGCCCCCGGTGGCACACCTCGCGTTCACGCAGGCCATGCGCGAGCCCTACACCGCCTACGCACAAGCCTTCCTGCAGACCGAGGACCGTGCCCAGCGGGCGGTGGGGGAGACCTTCGACCTCCTGTGGCTGACCTGGGACGAGGCACTCGCCAGCGCGGACGTGAAGCGGCACGCCTGGCAGATGCTGCGCTCGCGGGTCATGGCCCGCGCCCTCCAGCGGGACGGCCACCCCGACCTCAGGCAGGCCGCCTTCTACACCGCCGCCCAGGCCGCCATCACCGACCTCGCCGAACGCACGGCCCACATCGACACGATGGCCCACTTCTTCGACGCCGTTGCCCGGCTGCCCCAGGACCAGATGGACGTCATCGTCCTGGCCCACCTGTGCGGGATCCGCCCCGCGGCGGTGCCCGGCATCGTCGGCCTGAGCCCGGCCATGACCCACACCCTGGACCACCACGCCCGAGGGGCCCTGAGCGACCTCTACCTCCGCGACCACACCTGGGAGTGACCACCCCGCCATGACCCTCATCGACGACCTCCTCGCACAGTCCCGACTGCTGCCCGACCCCCAGGTCCCCGCCGACGTCATCCCCTACGACGACACCGCCTACCCCGCCTTCACCGACGACGGCCTGCTCCTGTGGGACGGCGACGGAGGCGACGTCGCCGACGACGTCGCCGCCCAGAGCCTGGCCGCCCTGTGCGAAGCCGTCCTCACCCACTGCACCCCCGACCAGCTCGCCGACTTCCTCACCGACCAACTGCCCCAGCCACGCGCCGCCTGGATCCTCGGTTGTGCCCTGCAACTCGCCGGCGCCGACGACGGAGCCCGCTTCTGGTGGCAGTACGCCGCCGGCGCCGGCGACGAAGCCCCCTCCTACTGCCTCTACCTCCTCCACCTGGCCCGCGGCGACATCCACGCCGCCGCCCTGTGGCAGGCCCAGGCCGGCCCCCACACCCCCGACGCCGACCTCAACAATGACGCCCCCGCCTACCGGATGATGACCGCCGACACCAGCATGCCCACCGTCCTGCGCATCCTCAGCCGCCTCACCCGCACCCGCCCCCGCCGCCACACACCGACCGCGAACGCCGTCATCGACTTCGTCGCCACCGCCGTCGCCATCGGCTACGACATCCACCCCGACCTCGAAATCCCCGTCCCCGGACCCCACTTCGCCGAACACCTCGAAATCATCATCGCCGCCACCACCCCCACACCCGCCCGCACACAGACAGCACGCATCCCCGCCCCACGCCGCCCCCGCCCCAAGACCCCCGTCACCCCGGGCGGAGAGCAGGCACAGCCCAACCGGCCCGCACCGCCCACCACCGACGGACAACCGCCTACCACCGCCCAGGAACACGACCGGCTGCTCGTCGAAGTCACCACTGCCGGCCACGAACCAGAAATCGCCTCCAGCTTCTTTAAAGAAGCCGTCGCCGTGTGCGGGAGGACCGCCACCGCCGCCCGGACACCCGATCCCGACACCCATGGCACCCGCAGCTACTACCTGGACCGCTACCGCCCTCGCCCGCAACGGACACGCACAATGCCGTTCTCACCCGCCCCCTCGGGATTCGGCACCAAGCCATCGGCCGGCGCCGGAGCACCACGCCCCCATGCGCTATAAGCGATCTCGAGTTGGCGCCGGACTCCGGCTGGCTGGTGTCGCGCTGGTGATCCCAAGGAAAGACGCCTCCGCTTCCTGTCCGGTCCTTCGGGGACTCAGCGTCGACGGTCTCCGGGGCACGGTCAAATGCCTTTCAGCGCGTGGAACTGCCGCGCGGCCGTGAGTTGGCGGCCTTTCGGGCGTTGGTTCTGTTCACGAGTTCCGAAGACAATGCGCACGGGAGGCGCCCGGCCCGGGCTGTGGTCGGTGTCCGCGAGAACGGGAGGCGCCTCACGTTCACGTGAACAGAGCCAAGGGTCGGGGGGCGGCTGACTCACTCGTGCTCGCACCCACGTACCGCTCTACCTGACCGAATAACACGAGAAGCCGGCCCCGCAGCTGCGGGGCCGGCTTCTCGCTGGGCAGTTCACGGGCCAACGTGATTCTGCCGGATCTCCCTGTTCAGCCTGTCGAGCCAGGAGCAGTCCCGGGAGCACGCCGACATGTCGGCGTGATGCGCATCGTCGCAGGAAGCAAGCTGATCGACAAGGGAGAGTGGGACGAAGCGAGATGAACTCAGCTTTTACGAATGATCATGATCGTTTAGGGGAGAGCCCTGCGGAGGAGTGCGGCTGGTCAAGGGGTTGATGCAGGATGTCCCGTCCCGATTGCTGAATTTACCGGCCGGTAGGGTCAGGTATCAGATGGCGGTACGGACAAGCCTCTATTCGGCAGATTGGCACGGAGCGTGCCACGAGGGTGACAGGATGCTGTCCGCTCGGAACAGGGCCAACTGGGCTGAGCGCAAGAGTACTTGAGCCAGGAGCTTCCGGCGGCGACGTGCTGCATGTGCCGCCGGAAGTCCCGAACAAGGAGCCTGTCATGTCTGATCTTCATCTTGCACACGACGTGCGCACTGTTTCCATGCCCAGGCGGCTCGGAGGTGGCGAAGCCGCCGTCATCATGACCGTTCTCGTACTGGCCGGTGTCCTCGCCCTGACCGGAAGGCCGGTCATCGACATCCTGCAACTTTTGGCCGGCGCCGGACTGCTCGCGGTGGCTCTAGTCACGGTGGCTGGCGCCAGCCCCCTGCACGGTCTTGGCCGTGCCGCACGGGCACTCCTGTCCTCCGGCGTGCAGCGCTGAACGGGACGACGCTATGGCACGTCCAGAAAAGCCGCTCGGTAGCCGGAAGAGCGCAGTGGTCGAACTGGCGGGGTACCTGCGAGAGGGGCGCCGCCACCCCTACTCGGCACTCGCCGCCCGGGCTGGCGACTACAGCGCCACGACGCTGCAGCGCGCAGCATCCGGTCAGTGTCTCCCGCGCCGGGAAGTAGCCCGGGCCTACGCGCACGCCTGCGGACTCGACATCGATCGCGTCGATCGATTGTGGGAGGCCGCGTACCGCGAAAAGCAGCGAGCGGAGCGAGGCGTGTCTCTTCCCCAGGGTCTGCCTCCCCACCTGGTCCACAACGTTGCGGACCTGAGTAGTGCCCTGGTGGCCCTGCACGCGAAGCACGGCGGTCCCAGTATCAGGCTCATGCACAAGAGGGCGCGTCGATACGAGGACGAGTGCATGCCGCTGTCCACCTCCACCCTTCACCGCATTCTTAGCCGCGCCACGGTGCCAGCCTCGAACGCCGGCCTGCGCGCGTTCCTGTACGGCTGCGAAGTGCCTTCACCTCAGCACCAGCTCTGGGAGCGGGCTGCGACACGGGCGCGACGGAACCACCGTCTGGACATGGCGAGAGCCCAGGAGGCTATGGCCGTTTTGGAGGCGGAGTTCGCCGATGGCGAGGGAAGACAGCTCTCCCCGGAGCAGGCCAAACAACTGCTGCGGGGCGCGGGTTACCGTCCCGCCGAGCCCTACCACGGCTTCAGTGCACCCTGGACGGTCCGCTGTACGACCTGTCAGGGCTTGCAGCGGGTGATGCTTTCGGCGGCCGCTCAGGGACAAGCCCGGTGCCGGGTCTGCCAGAGCACGGACCCGAATCAACCGGACGTACTCAGCTGACCTGTCGGGCTGCACCTCGGGGCCTCTGCCAGGTCCGAAACGGTCACCAGATCGCGCCCTGGGGCGCATCCTGAGTCGCACCCCGGGTCGCGTCCTGGGGTGCGCCGACCACGGCCCCGACCATGGTCCAGCACCCGTGGTGACCTGCGGTCATGCGCCGGATCCACAGCGCGTCACGTGCCGACTACTGTGATCGACCAGTGGGAGGACAACGCCCTGCTCGGCGTGCTGTAGACGTATGGACTTCCAACCACGCACGCATCTACGGATGCCCATGGATGGAGTAACCAGCCTTCTGACCTGCGGGTTCAGGTTGAATCCGGCTTAAAGGTGGTAAAGTTTTATGTGTCGACTGGGGGTTGCTCCAGTCGCGCAGAGAGACCCGGCCCGGCGGCATCCGAGCCAGGCCCCTCCACGCAGTTCACGAGCCCGGTCGAGCGTCATGCGGCCGGGCTCGCTGTGTTCGCAGCGGGACCGTGAACCGATTTCGACCGGTCGTGCGGCGGACTCAGTGACGTCACTGAGTGAACTGCACCGCCAGCGCGATGATTGCCACCAGCAGACTTGCCACCGCCAGGAGGACCTGCCACCTATCCGGCTCGGGCCACTTGTCCCTGTTGGGCTTGTCATAGGGCGCGCTCATCAGTACCACCTCACTTTCTCCTCCGGCCCGGCACCACGCTGTACTGGTCCCGGAGGTCTGTGAACTGGGCGCCAAGGCAACTCAGTTCGGGAGGATCCGTGAGGCAGGATCAGAATACCTTGCTTTCGAAGGGTAGGGGTGACCTAGGCCACGCAAGTTTTGATGTCGACCCGGTCACAACCGTAGAATCAAAGGCAGCGGTCTTGGTCGTGCTCTAACAACCTTAGGCAGGGCACTGCGTCCACCTGCGAACGTGTGGGGGTAGGGCAGCCTATTTCAGTGCACACCTCAATGCTGTGTCGCTGCCGGGGACTTGTCTCTTTTGGGGTCCCGAGTTGGCACCTCACACGAGCCGGACCGTAGCCAAGCTCCGCCGCGGCCGCCGCATCAAGGGAGAGTAGGGCCAGTACGCCTACGGCGCCCCGCCGTACGGCTGGCAGGTCCACAAGAAGGAACTGACCGAGGAGGAGGTGGAACAGGGTGGCCGCGCCGGCGCCCGACAGCTCCGCGACGAGGAAGAACTGTCGCTCCGCGAAATCTGCGCGGTCCTGGAAGCCGAGGACATTCGCCCCAAGGGCGGGGAACGCTGGCACCCGTTGACCGTCCGTGGGATGCTCGCCAACTCCAGCGACCTGCTGCCGACCACCCTGCGCCAGCGCGCCACGCGGGCAATGAGCTGAACCCTCGTCGGGAAAGGACGAACAGAGCATCACACGCCAGAAAGCTTCGTGATGCTTATCACCAGCTCAGAGGCAGAAGCGGCCCCGGACCAGGCAGTGCGGCAAGGCCCTGGCCTGCAGCTTTCCTCCAAGACCTGGGAGAGAGCAGACCTCGGAACAGAAGGTAACCCAACTTTCAGCGGTCGTTCCCCCGGGTCCCCTCTGAGCCCCCTTTGGGCCGCCTGACTGGGCAACTGACCTGCAGCGAAGGTGTGTTGAGCCCAGTACCTTTTGTCACCTCAACGACCTGGAAAGGCGGGGAAGCTCGGTCAGAGCGGCCAAGCAACAGCCGTGCCTCCCCGCCGCGTCACCAGGCTCGTCCCGGTACAAGGAGAAGGAGCCCAGCAAGGTGACCAACCTTGACACAGCCGATCGCAGAGGGAAACTCCAGCCCACGAGTGCCGCACTGGCATGGGCGCCGTACATCATCGCCGCCCTTGCACTGTGCGCGGCCGTCACCGTCGCAGCGGTCGGCGGTCCGACGCCGTTGGCCGTTGCACTTGCTGGAGCGGCGGTCCTGGGCGGAGGGGTGCAGATCACTGTGCACATCCGCCGGTAATGACGGTCGGTGGGCTTCGACACTTGATCTTGGACTACGGGGAAAATGCCGTCGTTGCGCTGGGGCATCTGGTTGGCTGCGGCGAGGACGGGACACCCCGTACGGCAACCTTCGAGGGGCGACGGCATGGCGACAGGCACTGTGAAGTGGTTCAACGCGGACAAGGGCTACGGCTTCATCACGCAGGACGACGGGGGCCCGGACCTGTTCGTGCACTACGCCTCGATCCAGACCGACGGTTTCAAGGTGCTGGCTGAGGGGGCCAGGGTCGAGTACGGCGTCATCGAGGGGCGCAGGGGGCCGGAGGCGAACCGGGTCGTCACGATCGGTTAGCTGGGCCGCGCGCCCGGCTCCTGGCCACGGGCGAGTGGCGGGCGCGCATGCTTACCTGGTCTGACCGATCAGATTGACCTGGCAATTGTGACGGAGCACCGTAGTTTGCGAGTGATCGCCCAGAACCCGCTGGTCGCGGACATCGCGACCGACGGGGTGGAGGTCTCCGTCGAGCGGGACGATCCGCCGCGGCCGGCGCCCCGCCGACCGCGGGCGCTGCCTCCGGGACGTCCCCGGCTGCCTCGTTGACCGCCGCCCTCGCTGATCAGTTCCGCGTATCTGGCTGCGTCCAGGAGTCGATCAATTCCGCGTATCTGGCTGCGTCCAGGAGTCCCGTCACGCTTGCGGGGTCATCCGTTCGCAGCTCAACGAACCAGCCTTCGCCGAAGGGGTCCGAATTAACTACCTCGGGCTGGACGTTAAGGACGTCGTTCACCGCAAGGATCTCACCGCTCACGGGGGCAAGCATGGCCGTCATGGCCTTCGTTGACTCCACCTCGGCCATCGGCTCCCCGACAGACACCCTCCTGCCGACTTCTGGAAGGTTGACGAGGACCACGTCGTTCAACTGCTCCTGGCAGAAATCCGTCATGCCCACCCTGACAGTGTGATCACCAGTTCCGGTTACCCACATGTGTTCTTGGCTGTACCTGAGGTCCTCAGGAATCATCAGCTCTCCATTCGCTCACTGCGGTGATCCAGATCGTCACCTGTCCCGAATGACAGGGTATGTCCGCTCGGGTGGAACGAGCGGCTTGAGCGAGAGGACACGTCTCCAGACTGGCGGCGTTCGCGGTGGAACCACCCGCCGGGGCCTGCCTCCAGGGAATGGCCGGCTGTCTGCCTGCGTTACAGAGAGCGTGGTTGTGGAGGGGACAGTGTCCCCGGGCCTCACGTATTGCCCATGGGGACGATCGTTCGGCTGAAGCCTCATGGAGCCTTTCGCCGCGTAGGCGACCGCCCTTCACGACCACGGCCCGTCCCGCGATTTTCAGGGACGGGCCGTTTCCGCAGCGGTGTCAGTTCCAGCGCATGCCGAGAGTGTCCAGTTCCGCGCGGCGCTGCGGACTCAGCTTGGCGGCCCTCCTGCGGACGTTGTCGAGCCAGGCACCAAGTTTGTGCTCGACGCCGTCCACGATCTCTACCGCCTTGCGGGGCACAGACAGATGCCCTTCGCGTGCGTGGAACTGGCGCGCCGCCGCAAGGTTCGCGATCCACCGTGCGTCATGCGACCGGGACGCACCTGCGACGGGCTCCCCCTCGGCCGGGGGCTCGATCCCGACCGATTCCAGGAGCCACTGCTGCGCGGGCATCAGCCGCTCCCACCCGGCCCGCTGTGCGGCGATCCAGACGCCGAGGTCCTCGCCCTGGACGATGAGTTCACCCGGCCCGGCCGGGAGAGCGCCGCCCACCTTCCGATGGGCGAGCGTGAGCCTGTAGGCCCGCTGCCATCCGATCTCCCAGGCCGGGCACCACCCGGGGTCGATCTCAGCCAGAGCCTCCATGCGGCTCTCTGACAGCTCCCCGGCGTATGGGACGCCCGTTTCCCCGGCCTCCCGCCGTTCGGCGTTCTCCGCCGTCCTGCGGGCCGCTGCACGGGCGTTCTTCGTCCAGGTACCGATGGGAAAGTTGTCCCCACCCCACACCGCCCCCGTCGGCGGGAGCAGGTGCCCGTGGACTTCGGCGTACGCGCGGGCCACGGCGAGGCCGGCCTCCCACGCGGACGCCTGCACCGACCACACCATCCCGAGCGCCTCCAGCTCGTCGACGCGCGCGGCTTCCAGCGTCCCGGCCGCGTAGTACCGGCGCTGGTCCGCGATCCACACCCCCAGCGGATGCCCGCCGGCTGCGCCCCAGTCCTCCGGCGAGACGAACGTGTACGGCACGCGCAGTTCGCTGTGGCCGGTCTCGCGCAGCCACCGGGTGGCCACCTCGATCCCGCGCCGCCAGTACGCCTTCTCGGGGTCGATGACCCGCAGCCGGACGAACTGCGCGAGGGCGGCCGGGTCGCGTTCCTCGCTGAACCGAAGCACCTCGGCCGCCGCCGCACCGACCCGCGCGACGTCCTCTTCGGCGTCGTCGTCCTGGTCACGGTCGTCGTCGCCGTGCGGCTTCGGGCGGGCGTTGCGCACGCGCGGGTCGGCGAGCGCTTCGATCGTGTCCGTGTCGTGCGCCTGCAACGCCCCGAGGATCTTCGCGAGGGTGCCGTAGGCGTCGGAGGTGAGCAGTTCGTTGGCGTCCTCGTCCTGACCGAGGAACACCGGCACGATCAGGGTGGCGAGCTTGCCGACCCCGGGCCGCATCCGCAGGGCGCGTCCGACCATCTGCACGATGTCCACCATGGAGCCGCGGGCGTCCGCGAAGAGCACCGCGTCGCACTCGGCGGTGTCGACGCCCTCGCCCAGCACCCGCACCGACGACAGCACCCGCAGCTCGGCGCGCACGTCCGCGCCGTCCGGGCCGGGGTCTGCGAGGTAGTCGGAGGCGAACTCTTCGAGGACCTGGCGGCGGTGGGCGGGAGCGTGCTCGCCGTACAGCCACTGGGCCCACACCTGGTGTGCCGGCGGGAACGTCTCGGGGTCGTCCTCGGCAAGCCGGGCCGCGGTTCCGGGCACGGCGGCCGCCATGGCTTCGGCCTCGCCGACACGGCTGTGGAAGCTGAGCACGCGCCGGAAGCGCTCCTCGACGGCCGCGCGCATGAGCCCGGTCTGCACGGCCGCCAGTCGTGCGCCGCGTACGGCGTAGGAGCCGGTCGCCTCCGTGGTGAGTGCGGCGTAGAGGTCGGGGTCGCGGATGTCCAGGCACAGCACCTGGTACGGCGCCACCAGCCCCAGCCGGATCGCCTCCGACAGCTTCAGTTTGTACGCCACCGGCCCGAACAGGGGCGAGTCCTCATCCATCGAGGCGACCAGCCGCGGGCGGTCTCCGTCGGCTTCCCACACGCGTGCCGTGGCGGTCATGTACAGCCGCCGCACGGCCGGGACCTGGGTCTGGTCGTGGACGGCCGCCCACGGCTTCAGCCCATCACCGCTCACCCGGTGCGCTTCGTCCACGACCATGAGGTCCCACACCCTGAGTCCGGCCGCGTGCGCACGCTGGAGGGTGCCCATGCCGACCGACGCGTACGTCGCGAACACCGTGACCGTCTCCGGCCCCGCCGTCCATGCGATCAGCTCGTCCGGGTCCGTCGTGCACGGCACGCCCTGGCTGTCCGCGCCCCGCAGCGAGCAGACGCCGATCATCGCGCCCCGGCGGCCGCCCGCCCGCCACGCGGCAGCCATCTGCAACAGCAGGTCCAGAGTGGGCACCAGGACCAGCACCCGGCGGGCGGACAGACGGTCGGCCGCCGCCACCCCGATCAGCGTCTTGCCGGACCCGGTCGCGGCGATGACCTGCGTGCGCAGCCCCTCGGGCGGAATGCCCTGGCCGGGCTGTTCGGAGAGGTGCCGCAAGACCGCGTCGACGGCCTCGACTTGATGCGGGCGGAGCGTGACGGCCACGATGGGGGTCCTCCTGGTCTGTGAGCTCTGGTGACTGGGTGGATGGGCGGCCGTGCGCCTGGCAGTGGACGGCCGCCCTGCCATGTTCAGCAGGGTGTCCGGCGGGGTTCTAGTTGTCCGTGGACGTCGTGAAGCGCCCGCCCTCGGTCCTGGTGGCCCCGTGGCGCCCGCGTCCTGGGCGCGCCTCGTGCGCCGCGCGGACCTGCGCCGCGAGGTACAACGACTGGCCTCTGCGGCCGGGTTCGCGGCTGTGGGCGGCGATGCCCCACCGCGACAGCTGCTTACGGGCCGAAGCGGTCGCAGAATCTCCCGTGAACCCCAGGTAGGCGGCCACCACCGAGACGGTCCACAACTCCTCTGGCGGGGACGCGGGGGAGGGCGGAGGGTCTGTGGTCATCAGTACGGGCCTTTCGGGGAACCGGAACGGACACTCCCATAATGACTCACAGAGAGTCGTTATGGCGGCACTTTCGAGGAAGCAGCTCGACTTACCACGACTGCTCCACTCCCGTGCACGCAAGAGGCCGGCGCCCAGTCCGTACAGCAACTCCCCCCGAACAGCAGCAGGGCTTTAGGCGCCGCGACCAGGGAGATCGAATACTTTCGGCCTGGATCTATCCGTGTGGCCGGTTTGTGGTGCATGGTGTGCGGGCGGGCGCGATCCAATCCCCCAGGTGAGGGCCCCTGATGGGCCCTGCCGTCCCGCTCCTGCGATGGCGGGGCCCGCCGCCCCTCCCGGCCTCCCCACGGGAGGGTTGGCGGCTGCCCGCGCGCTGACTACCGGCGAAGCACGGGCGCGGAATAGCAATGACGGCGACGGAAAGTTGTAGGCCTCCGGCAGGATCGCCCGTCATGGACTCCGCCATCGTCACCAGGTCTATTACGTCCTCAGCACCTTCGCCGTACGTTCAAGGCTTATGGGCGAGTGCTCGCGGCGCTGGTTCGGAGTCACGCTGGTGGGTCCGGTGTGATCGCGAGGAAAGCGTTACTGGAGTGGGGGCAGGAGCATGCCGAGATCGAATGCCGGGCGGCCGTCGCGCGGGGAACTGATACGACGGAGTGGACAGGCGTGGTTCGTGGGCAGGCGGGAGCAGTTGTCCCGGTTCGCGCATAACCTGGCCAAGGACCCGCTGTCACTGTCGGACCCTGCCGCATTCTTGTTTCATCTGCGCGGGGTGGGCGGGGTGGGGAAGTCGACTCTGCTGCGGCGGTGGCGGGAAGCAGCCCGGCAGGCGGGTGCGGTGACCGCGCTCGTGGACGACAGTGACGTTCCCGGTGTGCTGCAGGCCCTGACGGAGCTGGCCCGACAGTTGGCTGAGCAGGCGGGTCCGCTCAAAGGGTTCGACAAGGCTGTCGAGCGGTACCGCCGGGAGCAGGAAGCGGCCACCGAGCCGGCACCAGTGGAGGGCGGGGCATCGCCGTCCAGCCGGATCGCAACCCAAGCCGGGCTGGCAGCGGCGTCGGTGATCCCGGGGGCCGGACCGGTGGTCTCGTTGGTGGATCGTGAGGCCGCAGCACAGCAACTGGACCGGCTGCGGGCTGCGGGACGAGGGCGCCGGTCCCGGGACAGCGATCTCGCCGGGGTGAGCCGGGCATTCGTCGAGGAACTGTGCGAGTTGTCGGAGGTATATCCGTGGGTGGTGCTGTTCTTCGATACCTGGGAGCAGACCGGTCGCTACCTGGACGACTGGCTTCCCGGCGTGCTGCAAGACGAGTCCGGGCCGCTCCCGGCCAACGTGATAGTCGTGCTGGCCGGCCGGGACAAGCTCGCGGACCGGCAGTGGGGGGCGCTGCGTTCGCAAGTAAACGACGAGTCACTGGAGGCGTTCACCGAGGCCGAGACACGGGAACTGCTCGCCATGCGGGGAGTGAGCCAGGCCGACGTGGCGGAGGCGGTATGGCAGATGTCGAAGGGGCTGCCGCTGTACGTGGAACTGCTCGCGCTCACCCGGCCCACGACTATCGGCCAGATCAACCAGAGCACGGACGCGGTGGATACCGTGGTCGAACGGTTCGTGCAGTGGATCAACGACCCCCACCAGCGTGAAACGGTACTGGCCTGTGCGCTGGCCACGCAGCTCAACGAAGACATCTTCAGCGCAGTCGTCCCTCCGGAAGCACGAGCATTGTGGGCATGGCTGTGCGGGCAGCCTTTTGTCAGTGGCCACGGGGACTTCAAGCGGTACCACGCGATCGTGCGCGCCAGCATGGTGCGCTGGCAGCGCACCCGCTCCCCCCAGTCCTGGACCGTTTCTCACCAAAGACTCGCTGATGCCCACGCTGCATGGCGTGCCGACGCCGAGCAGGATCTTGCCGAGAACAAGCGGTGGGGTAATTCCAGGTGGCGCCAGCACCACCTGGCCGTCACCTATCACCAGTTATGCGGTCGCCCCGCTGCCGCCCTCACACAGGCACTGGAACAGACCGTCCATGCCGCCGAAAAGGGCACCGCGATCCTGCGGCAGTGGATCGACGCCTTCGAACAGGCAGCCCGCGACACCACCGACCCCACTCTCCTTTCCTGGGCCGACCGCCTCCGGCACGCCGCCGCCGGCAACGACCCCGCTCTCGCCTGCCTCACCACTCTGCTCACCCACGGCTCTTTGGCACCCACTGCCCGGGCCTGGGCCCACACATATCGCGGCCGACGCCTCTACCACACCAACCACGAAGAAGAAGCCCTTACCGAACTCAACCGCGCTATCACCACCGACCCACACAACCGCCACGCCCTGGCCTACCGCGGCGACATCCACCGCTCGCTCAGCCACGCCGAGCAGGCCTTCGCCGACCTGAATGCCGCTCTTGCCCTCGACCCCACCGACGCCTGGGCCCTCGCCGTACGGGGGATCGCTCACCACCAGGCGGGGCGGTACGAGCTGGCCCTCGCCGACCTGACCGCCGCCCTCGACCTCGACCCCACCGACGCCTGGGCCCTCGCTGCACGGGGGGTCGCTCACCACCAGGCGGGGCGGTACGAGCTGGCCCTCGCCGACCTGAATGCCGCCCTCGACCTCGACCCCACCAATGCCTGGGCCCTCAACACACGGGGGGAAACCCACCGGCAGGCGGGGCGGTACGAGCTGGCCCTCGCCGACCTGAATGCCGCCCTCGACCTCGACCCCACCGACGCCTGGGCCCTCACGACACGGGGGGAAGTCCACCGGCAGGCGGGGCGGTATGAGCTGGCCCTCGTCGACTTGAATGCCGCCCTTGCCCTCGACCCCACCGACGCCTGGGCCCTCGCTGCACGGGGGGTCGCTCACCGGCAGGCGGGGCGGTACGAGCTGGCCCTCGTCGACTTGAATGCCGCCCTTGCCCTTGACCCCACCAATGCCTGGGCCCTCGCCCAGCAGAGGCTCACTCGTCAGGAGGCAGAGCATCCCAATGACTCGGGGGCGTAAACGGTCGCTTGCGCTTCCGAAGCACGCAACCGGCGGTGGGCCCTGGGTGTCCTGAGAGGATATGAGCGCACATCGGCCTCGACGCCGGAACCGGCAGCGCGCCTTACGGCTGTGGCCGGTCGGCCCGGTCCTCGCTCTGACCTTCATCGTGGCGGTCCTGGTCGCAGCCGGGGTCTTCAACGCCGGATACCAAGCTGGCCAACGGCGATGGTGAAGCGTTCGGTGTGCAGGCGGGAGCTGCGCGCCCTGCCCCCCACGACGAGCAGTGAGCGAGTCCGATGCACGGGCCCGGCTGCCGCCCCCAAAGGGCCTGGGGCAGACCGACCGGGTCCGCGGCTGGATCAAGGCCCGGACGAGTCGGCAACCGGCTCACCGGGCAGGGCTTCGGCGTAGTCGT